>JBDIAM010000030.1:0-17651 GCA_039812445.1 Piscicoccus intestinalis
GCCCGGGAGGCCCTCGCCGCCCACCACGAGCGCATCGACGCCGTCAACGGCCCCCTCAACGCCGTCGTCATCGAGGACCGCGAGGGGGCGCAGGCGCGGGCCGCCGCGGCCGACGAGCTCGCCGCGCGCACCGCCTCCGAGGAGCTGCCGCCGCTGCACGGGCTGCCGATGACGCACAAGGACACCCATCTCGTCGCCGGCATCCGCTCGACGATGGGTTCGGCGCTCACCGACGTCGTGCCGACCACCGACGACCTCGTCATCGCCCGGCTGCGCGGCGCCGGCGTCAACTCCACCGGCAAGAACAACGTGCCGGAGTTCGCCGCCGGATCGCACACGTTCAACGAGCTGTTCGGCGCCACCGGCAACCCGTACGACCCGAGCGTGAGCTGCGGAGGCAGCAGCGGCGGGGCCGCGGTCACGCTCGCCACCGGCATCCAGGCCCTCGCCGACGGCTCCGACATGGGCGGTTCGCTGCGCAACCCCGCGGCCTTCTGCAACGTCGTCGGCTACCGGCCGTCGGCGGGCGTGCTGCCGGTCGTGCCGACCCGCGACCCGTGGGCGTGGCTCGCGCGCACCGGCGTCATGGCCCGCGAGGTCGCCGACGTCGCGTTCGCGATGTCCGTGCTCGCCGGGCCCGACCCGCGGGTCGAGCTGCCGTGCCCCGTCTCCGGCTCGGAGTTCGCGGCGCTCGTCGACGCCCGCGTCGACCCGTCGGCCCGGCCGCTGGCGGGGCTGCGCGTCGGGTTCACCCTCGACTTCGGGCTCGGCGTGCCGCTGGACGCGCCGGTCGCGGCCGTCGTCGCCGCGCAGCGGGAGGTGCTGGAGTCGCTCGGCGCGCGGGTCGTCGACGCCTGCCCGAACCTGCGCTCGGCCGACGAGGTCTTCGACACCGAGCGGGCGCTGGCCATGGCGTTGTCGCTGCGGGAGGTCGTCGCCCGCTACCCCGACCGGGTCAAGCCCGAGGTGCGCTGGAACGTCGAGCGCGGGGTCGAGCTGACCGGCTCCGACGTCATCGACGCCACCGTGGCCCGGGCCCGGCTCCACAGCGAGCTCGGGCGGTGGTTCTCGCGGCACGACGTGCTCGTGGCCCCGACGTCGCAGGTGCTGCCGTTCGCGCTGCAGCAGCGCTATCCGCAGACGATCGCCGGCGAGCCGATGGGCAGCTACGTCGAGTGGATGCGTTCGTGCACGCTGGTCTCGGCGATGGGCGGACCGGCGGTCAGCGTTCCCGCCGGGTTCGCGAGCCGGGAGGGCGGCGCGGGCCCGCAGCTGCCGGTCGGTCTCCAGATCGTCGGCGCGCACGGCGACGACGCGCGCGTGCTCGCGGTCGCCCAGGCCTACGAGGCCGCCACCCGCCACGTCGACGCCTCCCCCTGACCGGCCGACGCCTCCCCCTAACCGGCCGAAGGCTGCCCTTTCGGTCGAGGGCTCGTGCTACAGATCTAGCCCTCGACCGAAAGGGCAGCCTTCGGCCGATGTGTACGGGCTGGGGTCAGGGGCGGGGGGCGGACTGCTTCTTGGCGTTGCGGTAGGCGACGTAGAAGACGCCGACGAGCAGCACGATCGAGACGTACCACATGTACTTGCCGAACTCCTCGAGCGCGGCGACGGCCGGTTCGCCGATCTGCCAGCCGAGCGCGACGAACGAGCACGCGTAGATGAACGCGAAGATCACGTCGATGACGAACAGCCGCTTCAGACTCGTGCCGGCCGCGCCGAGCACCGCGGCGACGATCGAGCGGGGGATCGGCACGAACGGGATGTGCCCCAGGCCGATCGCGAGGATGTCGTAGCGCCGGGTGAGGTTCTCCGCCCGCTTGGCCCGCCGCCGGGCCCGCTCCGTCTGCCCGGCGATGCTCGCGATGAAGTGGTCGCCCCACAGCTTGCCGGCCCACCACCACACGAAATCGAACTTGATGACGCTCAGCGTGCCGATGACGATGGCCGCCGGCCACCACCCCCAGCCCGTCGCCCCGAGCGCCCCGCACATGACGAGCCCGGTCATGGAGCCGGTGAGCGTGACGAGCACGATCGGCGCCAGCCCGAGGATCACCGGGCGCAGCGGGATCATCGCGAGGCTGTACAGCGTCATGAGGCCGATGAGCGAGGCGCAGATGCCGTCCTGCTTGCCGAACTCGTAGCCCTCCGGCCACGGCTGGGCCGGCGCCGCGGTGGCGCCGTCGGTGGCGCCGCCGCCCTCGTCGGTCTCCGCGCGGACCTCGCGCGCCTCGTCGGGGTGCTCGCTGGTGCTCACCCCTGCACAGTAGGCGGGCCGCCTGCCTCGACCAAACAGGTGCTCGCCCGCGCATCCGCGAGCTCGGCCGGGTGTGGCGGGAGTATGGTGCGCCCAGCGTCCGCACAGGAAGCGGACCGGGTCGACGGAGGGCGCATGAGCGACAGCGGTTATCAGATCCTCGCGATGATCATCTACCTGGTCGCGATGCTCGCGATCGGCTGGTACAGCTACCGGCGCACGAGCGACCTCGACGACTACATGCTCGGCGGGCGCGATCTGCCGCCGGCCGTCGCCGCGCTCTCGGCGGGCGCCTCGGACATGTCCGGGTGGCTGCTCATGGGCCTGCCCGGCGCCGTGTACGCCAATGGCCTCGTCGAAGGGTGGATCGCGGTCGGTCTCACCGTCGGCGCCTGGGTCAACTGGAAGATCGTCGCGCCGCGGCTGCGCGCGTACACCGAGCTGGCCAACGACTCGATCACCGTGCCGAGCTTTCTGGAGAACCGGCTGCACGACCGGTCGCGCTCGCTGCGGATCGTCTCCGGGCTCATCATCCTCGTGTTCTTCACGTTCTACGTCAGCTCCGGCATGGTCGCCGGCGGCGTCTTCTTCGAGGGCTCGTTCGGCATGGACTACCGCGCAGGCATGCTGCTCGTCGCCGGCGTGACCGTCGCCTACACCCTGTTCGGCGGCTTCCTCGCGGTGAGCCTGACCGACTTCGTGCAGGGCCTCATGATGGTGGCCGCGCTCATCGCGGTGCCCGTCTTCGCGCTCGTCGCGGTCGGCGGCTTCGGCGAGGTCGCCACGCAGGTGCGCGAGGTCGACCCGCAGATGATGTCGATGGTCCGCGGCGCCACCGCGATCGGCGTCATCTCCTCGCTGGCCTGGGGCCTGGGCTACTTCGGGCAGCCGCACATCATCGTGCGCTTCATGGCGCTGCGCAACGCCCAGGAGGCCACCGCCGGGCGCCGCATCGGCATCGCCTGGATGCTGTTCTCCGTCGGCGGCGCCGTGGCCACCGCGATCGTCGGCGTCGCCTACGTGCACGCCCACCCCGACGCCGCCGTCGCCGACCCCGAGACGATCTACCTGCGCCTCGGGCAGCTGCTGTTCCACCCGTTCGTCGCCGGATTCATGCTGGCCGCGGTGCTCGCCGCGATCATGAGCACGATCTCCAGCCAGCTGCTCGTCACCTCCTCGGCGCTCGTCGAGGACCTGTACAAGGCCCTCACGAAGGGCGAGCGGACCGACTCCTTCTACGTGCTCCTGGGGCGGCTCGCCGTGCTCGGCATCAGCCTCGTGGCCGCGGCCATGGCGTGGAACAAGGGCGGCACGATCCTCGGCCTCGTCTCGTTCGCGTGGGCGGGCTTCGGGGCCTCGTTCGGGCCGATCGTCGTGCTGAGCCTGTACTGGCGCAAGCTGACGACCGTCGGCGCGTTCGTCGGCATGATCACCGGCGCGGTCGTCGTGTGGATCTGGGGCGGCATGGACGGCGGCATCTTCGACCTGTACGAGATCCTGCCGGGCTTCGTCGCCAACCTCGTCGTCACGATCGGCCTGAGCCTGGCGACCTACCGCCCCAACGAGACCATCGACCGCGAATTCGCCGAGAGCGCCCGCCTCGCCGGCCGCCTCGAGGAGGGGGACGTCACGCTCGAGCCCAACGGCTGAGCCGGTCTCGTCGCTGTGGTGCGGGCGTCGCGGGTGCGGTAGGCAGGAGACCGTGAGCCTGCCCGAACACCTGCGCCTGCCCACCCGCCCGCACGCCCATCCCGACAACGTCGTCACGGTCGGCAACGCCCGATTCACCGTGTTGACCCCCGCGCTCGTGCGCGTCGAGTACGCCCCCGAGGCGGTTTTCGAGGATCGCGCCTCCCAGGTCGTCGTCAATCGCGACACCGCGCGGTGCGCGTTCGACGCCCGCCGGGTCGCCGTGCCCGCCGCCGGAGCCGCCGACGCCGACGCCTCAGCCGGAGCCCGGTCGGAGACCGAGGGCCTCGAGCTCGACACCGCCTGCCTGCACCTGTCGTACGACGGCGGCCCGTTCACCCCGCAGGGCCTGTCCGCGCAGGTCAAGGGCGGGGTGAGCAATTACCACAGCGTGTGGCGCTTCGGCCTACCCGTCGAGGGCAACCTCGGCGGCACCGCGCGCACCCTCGACAACGTCGACGGCGAATGCCCGCTGGAGGAGGGGCTGCTCAGCCGCAACGGCATCACGGTGCTCGACGACTCCCGCTCGCTGCTGCTCGGCGGCGACGGGCGGCTCGAACCGCGCCGGACCGGCTCCCTCGACCTGTACCTGTTCGCCCACGGCCGCGACTACCCCGCCGCGCTGCGCGACTTCTACGCGATCACCGGCTCCCCGCCGGTGCTCCCGCGGTTCGCCCTCGGCAACTGGTGGAGCCGGTACCACCGCTACACCGCCGACGAATACGACGCGCTGCTCGACCGGTTCGACGCCGAACGCCTGCCGTTCTCCGTCGCGGTGCTCGACATGGACTGGCACCCGGTCGACATCGACCCCGCCTACGGCAGCGGCTGGACCGGCTACTCCTGGAACCGCGACCTGTTCCCCGACCCGACCGCCTTCCTCGCGGGGCTGCACGAGCGCGGCCTGCGGGTCACGCTCAACGTGCACCCGGCCGACGGCATCCGCGCCCACGAGGACGCCTACCCGCAGCTGGCCCGCGCGCTCGGCATCGACCCGGCGACCAGGGCGCCGATCGCGTTCGACCCGGCCGACCCCGACTTCCTCGCCGCCTACCTCGAGCACGTGCACCACCCGCGCGAGGCCGAGGGCGTCGACTTCTGGTGGCTGGACTGGCAGTCCGGGCCGTACTCGCGCATGCCCGGGCTCGACCCGCTGTGGATGCTCAACCACGTGCACTTCCTCGACGCCGCCCGCCCGCGCGAGCGCCCGACCCGGCCGCTGACGTTCAGCCGGTACGCCGGGCCGGGCTCGCACCGCTACCCGGTCGGGTTCTCCGGCGACACCGTCGTCAGCTGGGCCTCGCTGGCGTTCCAGCCGCGGTTCACCGCGACGGCCGCCAACATCGGCTACGGCTGGTGGAGCCACGACATCGGCGGGCACATGTTCGGCTACCGCGACGACGAACTCGCCACGCGTTGGGTGCAACTCGGCGCGTTCTCCCCGGTCCTGCGGCTGCACTCGACGTTCGATGAGTTCAACCGCAAGGAGCCGTGGCGGTTCGGCCGCGAGCACGCCGCCGTCATGGGCGAATACCTGCGGCTGCGGCACCGGCTCGTGCCCTACCTGCACACGATGAACCGGCGCGCCCACGACCTCGGCGAGCCCCTCGTGCGCCCGATGTACCACGACCACCCGTGGGAGGCGGGCGCCTACGAGGTGCCCAACCAGTTCGCCTTCGGCACCTGCCTGCTCGTCGCCCCCGTGACCACCCCGATCGACCGGGAGACGGCACTGGCGGCCGTCGACGCCTGGCTGCCCGACGGCGACTGGCTCGACGTGCGCACCGGCCTGGCGTACTCCGGTGGGCGGCCCGGCTCCGGGGGACGGCGCATCCGCATGCACCGCACCCTGCGCGACCTGCCGGTGCTGGCCCGGCGCGGCGCGATCCTGCCGCTGGCCGGCGGCGACGACGAGGCGGTGGGCGTGCAGAACCCGCAGCTAGTGCGCGTCTGCGTGGTCGCGGGCGGCTCCGGGGAGTTCGAGCTCGCCGAGGACCGCGACGACGACGCCTGGGCGCTCACGCCGATGACCTTCGACGGCTCCGACCTGACGATCGGTCCCGTCGAGGGACACCTGGAGTCGGTGCCCGCCGGGCGGCGCTACGAGGTTGAGGTGCTCGGCGCCCGGGCGGTCACCGGCGCGCTCGTGCGCCTGGGAGATTCACAGGGCTCGCGGGGTTCGGCGGGCTCGGAGGGCTCGGAGGGCTCGGAGGGTTCGGACGCGCGGGTGTCGGCGCGCGAATCCCGGCCGGGGGCAGTGGTGCTGGAGATCGGGGAGGTGCCGCCGGGGCAGTGCGCGCGGGTGCGGCTGATCGGCGACGTCGCGGCCGCCGAGAACGACGTCGCCGCCCGCGTCTTCGAGGTGCTCGACCGGGCGCAGGTCGCGTTCGGTCTCAAGGCGCGGCTGCGCGACGCGATCGCGCGGTCGGCGGATCCGCGCGACGGGCTCCTGGAGATCGCCGCGATCGACGCGCCGGAGTCGCTGCGCGCCGCGCTGACCGAGATCGTGCTCGCCGGGTGAGGCGGTGCGGCGGTGCGGCGGTGCGGCCAAGTGACCACTCGATGGCCCTCGAGAGGTCACTGCACGCTAGTGTGTGCGCTTACACCTCGCTGACCTGCGATGTTGTGTGGCCCAACGAAGGTGTCCACTCGCGAAAGGTCACTCCACGTGAGCCTGTGCGGTGCAGTGGAGTGCGGGGTGGCCCGGGGTCCGTGCCGACGCCGAGCCGGCCCGGGGCCCGTGCCGACGCCGAGCCGGCTCAGGCGGTGGCGCCCAGGTGCGGACGACGGCCGGGGCGCGGGCGGGGGTGACGGCCGGGCCCCATGCGCACGGTCTCCTCGATGAAGGCGCGGAACTCGACGGCGCCGGCGTCGATGACCTCCGGGCCGCCCTGGCTGCCGCGGCCGTCGGCGAGCACGCGCAGGGTGCGTGGTTCGCGGGTGGCCACGCACAGCAGCACGTCGCCGACGCTGAGCCGCTCGTCGACGGCCTCGCGGACGATGGCGGTGAACGGCCGCTGCCGCATCAGGTGCTGGTAGCGGATCCAGCGGGAGTGATGCGGGTCGTTGCGCTCGGTGCCGTCGTTGTCGCGGCAGGGTGCGCCCGTCTCCACCAGGCAGATCGTGCAGGGCACGCGGCGGGCCAGGTCGTGCGGGCCGAGCGCCTTCTGGCGAGGTGTGTTGTCCACGATCGCGGTCACGCGTTGTCCTTCCGTAGGTCCACTGCCCGTGTTGTCGCGGGCGTCCCCGAACCCCCGTTCCAGACGCCTCCCACAGCGCCTGAATCCTTGATACCCAACGACTTTGCGGCGCTGTTCCCCAGCTGAGTCAAATGTTGGTCAAGTGCGTCAGGGTTTGACCAAGATGTGGCGGCCTCGGTCAAGAACCCGTGATCGTGTTCCTGATTCACACGTTCGCAACGGCTTTCGTCACCGATTTCCAGACCGGCTCAGGAGTCGGGTCGCGCGCCGCGGCGAAACTGCCCCGGGGTCTGCCCGGTGAGCCGGGCGAACGTGCGTGAGAAGGCCGCCTGATCGGAGAAACCGCAGTCGAGCGCGATCTGCGCCAGCGGCGCCGAGGTCTGGGTGAGCAGCGTGCGGGCGTGGTCGATGCGGGCGGTCAGCACGAGCTGGCCGGGGGAGCGGTGGAAGGCCCGGCGCACCCGTCGTTCGAGGGCGTCGACCCCGCAGCCGGCGACCCGGGCGAGTTCGGCCACCCGAATCGGGCGGTTCAGGTGCGCGTCGATGTGGTCGACGACCCGCCCGAGGCTGTGCATGTCGACGTCGTCGACGGAGTCGTTGCCGAGGTCCTGCGAGATCGACACGAGCCCGACCGCGCGCCCCTCGTGCAGGAGCGGGTGCTTGGCGGTGAGGTACCAGCGGGCCACTGCGCCGGGCGGGCGGATGAGCTCGAGCTCGTTGCGCAGCGGGCGCCCGGTGGCGAGCACCTCCCCGTCCTGCTCCTCGTAGCGCTCGGCGAGCTCCCGGACGAACAGCTCCGGCGCCGTGCGCCCCAGCACCGCCCGCGCCGACCGCTCGTTGGTGCGTTGCACGAACGTCGGGTTGACCGCGACGTACCGCCCGTCGGCGTCCTTGAGGCAGAACATCGTCGAGGTGAGCTCGTCGACGAGGGCCAGCATCGCCCGAGGCAGGGCGGCCGCGATGGGGCCGCTCAGCGCACTGTCGGCGACGCGCCGCTCGCTGTCGTCGGCCATCGGCTCTCCTCCTCCCGGTGCCTACCGTCGGGCGGCCGGAACGCCAGGTGCCCGTGCCGGCGCACGCCGCTCGGCGCTGGCTCAGTATGTCGCCGGGGCCGCGCACGCGACCAGCCCGCGTCGCGAGTCGGCCGACCCGCGGGGAGCCCGTGCCAGCCGGTGCGAGCCGGTGCGAGCCGGGTGTGCGTGCCGGGTGTGAGCCGGGTGTGAGCCGGTGAGGTTGACCCGGTGCGGGCGCTCCGGCGCGCCGATTCGACAAGACCGCTCGCCGCCGCAGCCGAGATACTCGGCCTATGACCGAACCCCGCGAGCACTCCGACACGCCCGTCCCCCCGCCGAGCGACAGCCCGGACGCTCCCGCGTTCGCCCCGGTGCAGGGCCAGGTGGGCGAGCCCGACGCCGGTCCGGTGGCCGGCGGCACGAAGGCCGCCCCCGACGCCGGTGCCGAGCCGAGCGCCGGTCCCAGCGCCGAGGCCGGCGCCGACCCGAGCCCCGACGCCGACCCGAGCCCCGACGCCGACCCGAGCGCCGGTTCGAGCGCGCCGGACACGTCCGGCACCGGCTCCGCCGCGTACGCCCCCCTCGTCGAGGAGGCGGTCGCGCTGGCGCAGGAGTGGACGCGCGCCACCGAACGCGGCCAGACCCGCTCCGAGCGGGCGACGACCGGGCAGCTCGCGGCGCTCGTGCGCGACGACGCGGGCCTCGATCTCGGCGTGCGCTTCGTCGACCGCGTCGCCCGCCCCGAGGACTCCGGGGTCGCGGCCCGCGAACTGAGCCGCCTGACGACCGGCGACGCCGCCGGCTTCCTCGGCGGCATCGACCGCACGATGCTGCAACTCGGCTCGTTCGTCGCCCCGCTCGCCCCGCCGGTCGTCGTGCCGCTGGCCCGCAAGCGGCTGCGCCAGATCATCGGCCACCTCGTCGTCGACGCGCAGGACCCGGCGCTGCGCAAGCACCTGGCCAAGGCCCGCGAGGACGGCTTCCGCCTCAACGTCAACCTCCTCGGTGAGGCCGTGCTCGGCGAGCACGAGGCCGCCTCCCGCACCGAGCGCGTCGACGAGCTGCTCGCCCGGCCCGACGTCGACTACGTCTCGATCAAGGTGTCCTCCCTCGTCTCCCAGATCACCACCTGGGATCAGGAGGGCACCGTGCAGCGCTGCCTCGACCGTCTCCGGCCGCTGTACCGCACCGCGAAGTCGAAGTCGCCGCACGCGTTCGTCAACCTCGACATGGAGGAGTACCGCGACCTCGACCTCACGATGGAGCTGTTCCAGCGGCTGCTGAGCGAGGAGGAGTTCCACGACCTCGAGGCCGGAATCGTGCTGCAGGCCTACCTGCCCGACGCGCTGCCCGCGATGGAGGAGCTCATCGAGTTCGCCCAGAACCGTGTGGAAAACGGCGGTGCGGGCATCAAGATCCGCCTCGTCAAGGGCGCCAATCTCGCGATGGAGCACGTCGAGGCAGCCCTGCACGGCTGGACCCCCGCGCCCTACGACAGCAAGCCCGAGGTCGACGCGAACTACCTGCGCTGCGTCGAGCGCGCGCTGCGCCCCGAGCTCGCCGGCGTCGTGCGGCTCGGGGTCGCCAGCCACAACCTCTACGACGTGGCCGCCGCGCACCTGCTCGCGCGCTCGCGGGGCGTCACCGACTCCCTCGACATCGAGATGCTGCAGGGCATGGCGCCCGCGCAGGCCCGCGCGGTCAAGGCCGACGTCGGCACCGTGCTGCTGTACACCCCGGTCGTCGCGCCGAAGGACTTCGACGTCGCCGTCTCCTACCTCATCCGGCGCCTGGAGGAGAACGCGCAGTCGGAGAACTTCCTGCACGCGATCTTCTCCGGCGACGACGGCGTCGCCGAGCCCGACAGCCCCGCGATGACCGACCAGGAGAGCCGGTTCCGCGCGTCGGTCGCGGCGATCGAGAGCACGCCGGTCGGGCCGCGCCGCGCCGCCGGGCCGGCGACGATCGGCGCCGAGTTCGACAACACCCCCGACCGCGACCCGGCGCTGCCCGACAACCGGGCCTGGGCGACCGAACGGCTTGCGGCGCAACCGGCCCCGCTGACGAGCCCCGAACTCGACCGCGTCGAGCAGGTCGAGGAGGTCGTCGCCCGCGGGGTGGCGGCGCACGAGGCGTGGGCCGCGCTGCCCGCCTCCCGGCGCGCCTACGTGCTGCTGGAGGCGGCCCGCGGCCTCGAGCGGCGCCGCGGCGAGCTCGTCACGGTCGCGGCGGCCGAGGGCGGCAAGACCATCGAGCAGTCCGACCCGGAGGTCTCCGAGGCCATCGACTTCGCGCGGTACTACGCGGAGCGCGCGATCGAGCTGGAGCCGGGCGCCAGCCTGCACACCGACGGCGCCCGGTTCACCCCCGACCGCCTCGTGCTCATCACCCCGCCGTGGAACTTTCCGATCGCCATCCCGATCGGCGGCGTGCTCGCCGGCCTCGCGGCCGGGGCCGCGGTGATCATCAAGCCGGCCCCACCGACTCCGGGGTGCGTCGAGGTCGCCGCGGGGGCGGTCTTCGAGGCCCTCGACGCCGCGGGCCTGCCCCGCGACGTGCTGCAGGTCGTGCGCGCCGCCGAGAACGACGCCGGCCGGGCGCTCGTCGCGCACGACGACGTCGACACCGTCGTGCTCACCGGCGCGAGCGACACCGCCACGCTGTTCTCCGGGTGGCGCGCCGGCCGCCCCGGCGGGGCCCGCGTGTACGGCGAGACCTCCGGCAAGAACTCGCTGGTCGTCACCCCCGCCGCCGACCTCGACCTGGCGGTGGCCGACCTCGTGAAGTCGGCCTTCGGGCACGCCGGGCAGAAGTGCTCGGCCGCGTCGCTGGGCATCCTCGTCGGCTCGGTCGGCACCTCCGACCGGTTCCGCCGCCAGCTCGTCGACGCGGTGCGGTCGCTGCGGGTCGGCTGGCCGAGCGACATCGGCGTGACGATGGGTCCGGTCATCGAGCCGCCCAGCGGCAAGCTGTTGCGCGCCCTGACCACCCTGGAGCCGGGCGAGACCTGGCTCGTGGAGCCGCGTCAGCTCGACGACACCGGCCGGCTGTGGTCGCCGGGCCTGAAGGACAACGTGGCCCCCGGCTCCTTCTTCCACCTCACCGAGGTGTTCGGGCCGGTGCTCGGCCTCATGCGCGCCGACAGCCTGGACGAGGCGATCGAGCTGCAGAACGCCACCGCCTACGGCCTCACCGGCGGCCTGCACAGCCTCGACGAGGAGGAGATCGAGCGCTGGCTCGACGGCGTCGAGGTCGGCAACGCCTACGTCAACCGGCACATCACCGGCGCGATCGTGCGGCGGCAGAGCTTCGGCGGCTGGAAGTCCTCGGTGGTCGGCCCCGGCGCGAAGGCCGGCGGGCCCAACTACGTGGCGCTGCTGGGCAGCTGGGCCTCCGACGGGCTGCCGACCCAGCTCGGGGAGCCGGACCGGCCGGCCCGCTCGTTCCTGCGCGCGGTGCTGCCGCTCATCGGCGACCGCACCGAACGCACCTGGCTGCGCGCGGCGGTGGCCAGCGACGCCCGTGCGTGGGAGAGCGAACTCGGCCGCGAGACCGACGAGTCGGGCCTGGTCGTCGAGGCCAACGTGTTCCGCTACCGCCCCCACCCGCAGGTGTGGATCCGCACGACGCCGTCGGCGCGGATGGCCCAGGTGCTGCGGCTCGTGCTCGCCGGCATCACCGCCGGCGCGACTGTGCGGGTCAGCCTCGACCCCGCGACGAGTGCCGAGCTCAAGGCCCTCGACGGCCGCACCGAGGAGACGTCGGCCGGCCTGCGGGCCTTCGCCGCCCACGTCGACCGCGCTGAGACCGACGAGGACTTCCTCGTGCGCGTCGAGCGCGGCGACATCACCGGGCGGGTGCGGCTCGTCGGTGAGAACCCCACCCTCGCAGCGGCCCTCGCCGAGGAGGCCGCCGGACTGGACATCACGCTGTTCACGCAGGAGGTGCTGGCCACCGGTCGCCGCGAACTGCTGACGATGCTGCGCGAGCAGGCCTACAGCCGCACGATGCACCGCTTCGGTCACCTGCCGCCGGCGCGCTGAGCGCTGTGCCGGGGCGCGCTCTCGTTGAGCGTGCCCCGGCTCCGCGCGCCCGGAGGAGGACAATGCCCGGGTGAGCAGCGAGCCGGACTTCGAGCGCCTCTACGCCGGCGACCCCGACCCCTGGCGGGTGGCGACGAGTTGGTACGAGCGCCGCAAGACGCAGATCGTGCTCGCCTGCCTGCGCCGCGAAAAGTACCGCTGCATCTGGGATATCGGTTGCGGCACCGGCGAACTCACGGCACACCTGGCGGGGCGCGCGGACCGGGTCGTGGCCGTCGACAGCGCTCGCCGGGCCTGCGAGCTGACCCGCGCCCGGTGCCGCGAGATTCCTGGGGTGATCGTCGAACGTGCCGCGGCCCCAACGGTTCCCGACGCCCTGCAGGGGGAGCCGGTGGTGGACCTCGTCGTGCTCTCCGAGATCCTCTACTACCTCAAGGCCCCCGCGCGGCGCGCGACGACGGAGGCGGTGCTCGGGCGCTGCGCGCCGGCGGCCGACATCCTGGCCGTGCACTGGACGGCGCGCCCCGACGACGCCCGGGTCTCCGGCCTGAAGGTGCACCGCGAACTCGACGAGGTGCTCCTCGGCAGCGGCTGGGGACGTCTCCTCGCGCACCGCGACATCGAGTTCACGCTGACGATGTGGTCGCGCGACGTGCCCGACACGATGGGCCGGTGACCCCGGCTGCCAGGCCCGTCGGTAACAGTCGCGGGGCGTTGTCGACCGGGCAACTTGTTGCATGTTGTCGCGACGGTGTCCTAGGTTGGCGACGTCGCGACCCGTTGATGTGACAGCCACCTCGAAGGGTTGCGACAACGGCGGATTCGCGAGAGGTTCGACTCTGGCGGCAACCGACGTAGCCGATTGCTACTCGTGTCGTGACCTGCGCTAATACCCGATGGCCTCGCGCCGAAAGGACGGGGTGGGCAGACCGCTCGGTTTTCGCTACGATCCGGTTCACTTCCAGGTGTGCCCAACCGCACGAGAGATTCGTGCCGACGGGCAGTCAAGGGCGACGAGAGGCAGACATGACCTTCGACCGGGGATCGACCGCCACACTCGATACCTCCTGTGATTACGCGTCCGCGACAGGTCTGGGGGGTGACCGCGGGCCCACGGCGACCGTGACCGCGGTCGCGCCTCGAGCGCAACGTGGCCCGTGTCAAGGAGACGGCACCCGCAGCATCCGACTAGCCCACACGCTGGTCGCGGTCCGTGAGTCTCGCGAGACCCTCGTCAGCGACCTGCGCGAGCGCGGCGTCAGCGCCCCCGTCATCGACGAGGCCGAGTCGGTCGTCGCCGAACTCGTCGCCAACGCCGTCCGGCACGCCCGCGCGCTTCCGGACGGCTGCGTCCGAATCCGCTGGAAGGTCAAGGCCGGTGCCGTCGAAGTCGAAGTCCGCGACGGAGGCGGAGAGACCGAGCCCCGGCCGGTGCGCACCTCCCCGCTGGCGGCCCGCGGCCGCGGGCTGCGCATCGTGCGCAGCATGGCCCACGAGTGGGGCGTGCTCGAGGAGTCCAACGGGCGCACCGTCTGGGCCGCCCTCGGCGGACCCTCACGCCGCCGCGCCGGCTGAGCGCGCCGCCGCCGGCTGACCGCGCCGCCGCGCCGGCTGACCGGCACCGCACGACTCGGACCGGCTCCCGCTGGGGGGCCGGTCCTTTCGTGTCCGTGTCTCGCCCGGGGCCCGCCCGCGTCGGGCCCCAACCCGCTCGAGTCTCGCGACACCCCACGGGCCCGGCTCCGCACGAGAGCGCACGACATCTAGGGTCGGGTGTCATGGGTAAGGCTTCGCGCCGCGCGCGCAAGAACGCACAATCCGGGGCGCCGAAGGTGCTGCCCGCACCCTTCGTGGCGCGGCCCTTCGCGGGGCTGCCCGGCGAGCCCGACTGGGTGGCGATGCGCGAGATCGTCCCCGCGGCCACCGCCACCGTGCGCCTCAGAGACGACGCTCCCGCTCTGCGCGCGGCGCTGACCGACTCCGCCGACTCGACCGACTCCACGGGCGGATCGCCCGACCTCGCTGTGCCGCAGGAGCTGACGATCACCACCGTGCTGCCGATGGCGTGGCCGGGGCTGCATCGCGCCGACGGCACCCGGTTCGTCGCGCTGCAATCCGTGCCCACCCGCGGCGACGCGTCGCGCGACCTCGTGCAGGTCGTGCTCGCGCTGCTGGCGACTCCGGCGGGGCAGCCGGTCGGCACCGTCTCCCCGGCCACCTTCGACACCCCGCGGCTGCAGGACATCCTCGACGTCGACGCGCCGTTCGAGGTCACCGTGCACGAGGGCTTCGACTACTGGATCGCGCCCGATGTCGACCTCGACGCCGAAGGCCAGGCCTCGCTGCGGCAGGCCAACGAGTCGGCGATCCCGACGACCAAGCTGGCGTCCGCGCCCGCCGCGTACTGGTGCCGCGTCGGCGAACGCACCCACCTGCGGTGGGCGCTGCCGGACGACGAGGACGACGCCACGGCCGCGCTGGCCCGGCTGCACGCGGCCGGTGCTCTCGCCGGGCCGAACGGGCTCGGGGAGTCGACGAGGTTCCTCGGGGCGTTCCGCGCCGACGGGCTGCTCGTGCCCGTCTGGGATCTCGACCCGGGGCTGGAGGCCGACGCGTACGAAGACGGGCTTGCTGCGCTCGCGACGCGCTACGAGCAGGCCCTCGCGGCCACCGAGCCGCTGACCGCGCAGGAGCGCCGCGCTCGCGCCGGGCTGCTCAGCCGACAGCTCACGCTGCGCTGATGGCGACGCAGGCGATGCAGGCGATGCGCCGGATCGGATTCCTCGGGCCGCGTGGCACCTTCAGCGAGGTCGCGCTGCGCTCGCGGCCGGAGTCGGAGCACGCGGAGGCGGTGCCGTACCTGTCGGTCGACGCGGCGCTGGACGCGTTGCGCTCGGGTGCGGTCGACGCGGCGGTCGTCCCGATCGAGAACTCCGTCGAGGGCGGCGTGCCCGCCACGCTGGACTCTCTCGCGCACGGCGACCCGCTGCGGGTCGTCGGCGAGATGATCGTGCCGGTGACCTTCGTGCTCGCGGCGCGCCCGGGCACCACCCTGGCGGACGTGCGCGCGGTGAGCACGCACCCTCACGCGTGGGCGCAGGTGCGGGCCTTCGTCGCGCGCGAGCTGCCTACGGCCCGTTACGTGCCCGCGAGTTCGACGGCGGCGTCGGCGGTCGACCTGGCGGGCGGCGCCGACACCTGGCACGAGGCGACCGCCTACCAGGGCGCGGTCTGCCACGAGATGGTCGCCCGCGACCACGGCCTGACCGTGCTCGCGCACGACATCGGCGACAACGCCGAGGCGGTCACCCGCTTCGTGCTCGTCGCCCGCCCCGGTGCGGTACCGGCTCCGACCGGCGCCGACAAGACGACCGTCGTGCTCTTCCAGAAGATCGACTACCCCGGCGGGCTGCTCGGCCTGCTCGAGCAGTTCGCGGTGCGCGGGATCAACCTGACCCGGCTGGAGTCGCGCCCGACCGGCGAATCGCTGGGGCAGTACTGCTTCTCGATCGACCTCGAGGGGCACCTGCACGAGGCGCGGGTCACCGAGGCGCTCATGGGGCTGCACCGCGTGTGCGCGCAGGTGCGTTTCCTCGGCAGTTATCCCAAGGCCGACGCGTCGGCGGTCACCGTCTCACCGGCGCACGCCGACGGCGCCTACGAGCAGGCCCGGCGCTGGCGGGAAGCGCTCGAATCGTTCGAGCCCGTCGAGCCGCCTCAGCGCTGAGCGCCGCCCGCAGGTCAGACCCGGCGGCGGGCGGGGGTGAGCCCGTCGAGCAGCATGGAGATGATCGACAGCACGATCGCACCGAGCACCGCGTCCCACCAGAAGTGGTCGATCGAGAACGCGAGCCCGAGGGCGCCGGAGAGCCAGGCGGTGATTCCGAGCATCGCCGCGTTCACGACGATGAGGAACAGCCCGAGGGTCAGCACGATGAACGGCACCGAGAAGAACGTGACGATCGGTTTCATGAGGGAGTTCACGAGTCCGAAGACGACCGCGACGAGCAGGATCGTCACGAGGCGGCTGCCCGTGGGTTCTCCAGTGTCACCGAGGTGGATGCCCGGCACGATCAGCGCGGTGAGCCACAGACCGACGGCGTTGAGCAGGATGCGGATGACGAGGTTGCCCATGGGCGTCATGCTGTCACGGCTCCCAGGGCGCCGACTGGGCTCAGGCGGTGTCGCTCCTGTGCGGTCGCCGCGGGCGGCGTCTCGTGGGCTGCGTAGAGTCGGGCCATGACTGACGCCCCCACCGGCCGACCGTCCGCCGCCAGCACCTCGAACGGCAGTTCCACCGGCGCATCCACCGGCGCGGGACCGGGCTCGGGACCGGGTTCGGAACCGGGTGCGGGCTCGGGCCGGCGCGTGCGGCTGCGGACCGCGCTGGACTGCGTGGCGCCGTACCGCCCCGGCAAGCCACCGACTCCGGCCGAGGGCGTGCGCCAGTTCAAGATCAGCAGCAACGAGAACCCCTACCCGCCGCTGCCGTCGGTGCTCGACGCGATCGGGCAGGCGGCGACGCACCTCAACCGGTACCCCGAGCCCGCCGTGCACGCGCTGCGCGAGCGGCTCGCCGCCGACCTCGAGGTGGGCATCGACGAGGTGGCGGTCGGCGCCGGAAGTTCCGCGTTGTTCTCCCAGATCGTCGACATCAGCGTCGATCCCGGCGACGAGGTCGTCTACGCGTGGCGCTCCTTCGAGCTGTACCCGGTGCGCGTCGCGGAGGCCGGCGGTCGGTCGGTGCAGGTGCCGGTCACGGCCGACGGCCGCCACGACCTGCCGGCGATGGCCGCCGCGGTCCGGCGCGCGACCAAGCTCGTCATCGTGTGCAGCCCGAACAACCCCACCGGCCCGTCGGTCGGCGCCGCGGAGCTCGAGGAGTTTCTCGCGCGCGTGCCCGGCGAGGTGCTCGTGCTCATCGACCAGGCGTACATCGAGTTCGACACCGACGATGAGATCGACGCCCTCGACATCTACCGTCGCCACCCGAACGTCGTTGTGCTGCGCACATTCTCGAAGGCGTACGGGCTCGCGGGGCTGCGCGTGGGCTACGCGATCGCGCACCCGCCGGTGGCGGCGGCGATGGCCAAGGTGGCGCACCCCTTCGCGGTGACCGACCTGGCTCAGGCCGCGGCGATGGCCAGCCTCGACGCCCGTGCGGAACTGGGCGTGCGGGTCAAGTCGGTGATCGCCGAGCGCGACCGGGTGGTCGCCGAACTCGCTTCGCAGGGGTGGCAGCTGCCGCAGACCCAGGCGAACTTCGTGTGGCTGCCGCTGGGTCCGGACGCGTTGGCGTTCGCGGCCCTCGCCGACTCCGCGGGGCTGGCCGTGCGCCCCTTCGACGGAGACGGGGTGCGCTGCACGATCGGCGAACCCGAGGCCAACGCCGAGCTCGTGCGCGTGTGCGGCCGGTTCCTGGCAGGAGAACGCGTCGACGACGGCGCGA
>JBDIAM010000031.1:0-17529 GCA_039812445.1 Piscicoccus intestinalis
CCGAACCGGTCGAGCAGCTGCGGGCGCAGGTCGCCCTCCTCGGGGTTCATCGTGCCGACGAGCACGAACCGCGCCGCGTGCTCGACCGAGACGCCCTCGCGCTCGACGCGCGCCCGGCCGGTGGCGGCGGCGTCGAGGAGTCCGTCGACGAGGTGGTCGGGCAGCAGGTTGACCTCGTCGACGTAGAGCACGCCGCGGTTGGCGGCGGCCAGCAGGCCCGGCTCGAACGTCACGTGCCCGCGGGCGAGCAGCGAGTCCAGGTGCAGGGAGCCGGCGACCCGGTCTTCGCTGGCGCCGACCGGCAGCTCGACGAGCGGCACCGGACGGCGCCCGACCCCGTCTGCGTGCCGGTCGAGGTCGGGGCACGAGGGGTCGGGTGCGGCCGGGTCGCAGGCGAATCGGCAGCCGGGCACGACGTCGATCTCGCCGAGCAGCCCGGCCAGCCCGCGCACCATCGTCGTCTTCGCGGTGCCCTTCTCGCCGCGCACGAGCACCCCGCCGACGTGCTCCCCGACGGCGGCCAGACACAGCGCCAGCCCCATCGAGTCCATCCCCACGATCGCGGTGAACGGAAACGCCGAAGGCTGCCCTTTCGGTCGAGGGCTAGGGCTGGAGCCGGAGCCGTCGGCCGACAGGGCAGCCTTCGGCCGGTTGGGGGTCACTTGGCGTCCTCCAGGTCGCCTTCGGTCTCCAGGTAGGTCGTGCGGAGGGCCTCCAGGGTGTCCGCCTCCGGGTGCTCCCACAGGCCGCGGTCGACGGCCTCGAGGAGGCGCTCGGCCATGCCGTGCAGCGCCCACGGGTTGGACTGCTGGAGGAACTCGCGGTTGGTCTCGTCGAGCACGTACTCGGCGGTGAGCCGCTCGTACATCCAGTCGGCGATGACGTTGGTCGTCGCGTCGTAGCCGAAGAGGTAGTCGACGGTCGCGGCCATCTCGAACGCACCCTTGTAGCCGTGGCGGCGCATCGCCTCCATCCACTTGGGGTTGACGACGCGGGCGCGGAACACCCGCGAGGTCTCCTCCAGCAGCGTGCGGGTCGCGACCGTCTGCGGCCGGGTCGAGTCGCCGAGGTAGGCCTCCGGAGACCGACCGGTCAGCGAGCGCACGGTGGCGACCATGCCGCCGTGGAACTGGAAGTAGTCGTCGGAGTCGGCGATGTCGTGCTCGCGGGTGTCGATGTTCTTGGCCGCCACCCGGATGCGCTTGTACGCCGATTCCATGGCCTCCCTAGCGGGTTCGCCGTCGAGATCGCGTCCGTAGGCGTAGCCGCCCCAAGTCGCGTAGACCTGCGCGAGGTCGGCGTCGGTGCGCCAGTCGCGGCTGTCGATGAGCTCGAGCAGCCCGGCTCCGTACGTTCCCGGTCGGGAGCCGAAGATTCTTCGCGCCGCGTGGGATTCGTCGACACCCTCGGCGACGTCGGCGCGCACGTGGGCCCGCACGAAGTTCGTCGACTCGTCCTCCTCCTGGGCCGCGGCCAGGCGCACCGCGTCGTCGAGCATCGCCACGGCGTGCGGGAACGCGTCGCGGAAGAAGCCGGAGATCCGCAGCGTCACGTCGACCCGCGGCCGGCCCAGCTCGGCGGCCGGCACGACCTCCAAGCCGGTGACCCGCCGCGACGCCTCGTCCCACACGGGCCGGATGCCGAGCAGCGCGAGCGCCTCACCGATGTCGTCACCCGCGGTGCGCATCGCCGAGGTGCCCCACAACGACAGCCCGACGGAGGCGGGCACCTCGCCGTGGTCCTTTTCGTACCGCTCGATGAGCGAATCGGCCAGGGCGCACCCGGTTTCGTAGGCGAGCCGGCTCGGGATGGCGCGCGGGTCGACGGCGTAGAAGTTGCGCCCGGTGGGCAGCACGTTGACCAGGCCCCGCAGCGGGGAGCCCGAGGGCCCGGCGGGCACGAACCCGCCGCCCAACGCGTGCAGCGTGTGCGCGAGTTCGTCTGTGGTGCGCCCCAGCCGGGGCACGACCTCGGTGGCGGCGAACTCTAGGATCGCCGTCAGCGCCTCGGGGTCGGGGTCGATGTCGGCGGGGCCACCGTCGTCGAGGGCCATGGCGACGACCTCGTCGACGGCCTCGAGCGACCAGTCGCGCTCCTCCATCGCCTCGATGAGCTCGCGGGCGGAGGCCTCGACGTCGTCGGTCTCCCGGCGTCCGGCCTCGCCCTCGACGAGCCCGAGGGCCTCGCGCAGCCCGGGCAGGCTCTGGTTGCCGCCCCACATCTGGCGGGCCTGCAGGATCGCGAGCACGAGCGCGACGCGCGGCTCCCCGGTCGGGGCGGCGCCGAGGATGTGCAGGCCGCCGCGGATCTGCACGTCCTTGATCTCGCACAGCCACCCGTCGACGTGCAGCACGAGCTCGTCGAAGCCCTCGCCCTCTTGAACCTGCGACAGGTCGGTACCGGCGAGCCCGAGGTCGTGGTCGAGCTTGGCGGCCTGCAGCAGAGTCCAGATCTGCTGTTGGATCGCGGGCGCCTTCGCCGGGTCCATCACCGAGACGATCCCGTATTCGTCGAGCAGCTGCTCGAGCCGGGCGATGTCGCCGTAGGAGTCGGCGCGGGTCATCGGCGGCACGAGGTGATCGACGAGCACCGCGTGGGCGCGGCGCTTGGCCTGGGTGCCCTCGCCGGGGTCGTTGACAAGGAAGGGGTAGATCAGCGGCAGGTCGCCGAGGATCGCGTCGGGTGCGCACGAGCCGGAGAGCGCCGCGCCCTTGCCGGGCATCCACTCGAGGTTGCCGTGCTTGCCGATGTGCACGAGCGCGTCGGCACCGAAGCCGCCGTCGTCCTGGCGGGCCTGCAGCCAGCGGTAGATGCCGAGGTAGTGGTGCGTCGGCGGCAGCTCGGGATCGTGGTAGATCGCGATCGGGTTTTCCCCGAATCCCCGTGGGGGCTGGACGAACAGCACGACGTTGCCGGCCCGCAGCCCGGCGTAGACGAGGTCGGGGCGTCCGTCGCGACCGGCTCGGGAGGCGTCCAGGTACATGTCGCCGGGCGCCGGGCCCCACTTCTGTTCCACCTGGGCGCGCAGGTCGGCGTCGACGTCGGCGTACCAGCGTTCGTAGTCGCTGGTCGGCACCCGCAGCGGGTTGGCGGCGAGCTCGTCGTCGGTGAGCCAGGCCTGGTCGTAGCCGCCGCGGGCGATGATCGCGGCGATGAGCTCGTCGCCGTTGCCTGATTCCAGCCCGGGCAAAGCGTCGGGGCCGCTCAGCGGGCCGACGTCGTATCCGGCGTCGTGCATGGCCCGCAGCAGCGCGAGCGTGGAGGCGGGGGTGTCGAGGCCGACGGCGTTGCCGATGCGGGCGTGTTTGGTCGGGTAGGCCGACAGCACGAGCGCGATGCGCCGCTGCCCCACCGGCACGTGCCGCAGCCGGGCGTGCGCGACGGCGATGCCCGCGGCGCGGGCGGCCCGGTCGGGGTCGGCGACGTAGACGGGCAGGCCGTCGTCGTCGGTCTCCTTGAACGAGAACGGCACCGAGATGATGCGCCCGTCGAACTCCGGCACGGCGATCTGGGTGGCGGCGTCGAGCGGGGACACGCCGTCGTCGTTGGCCTCCCAGTCGGCCCGGGAGCTCGTCAGCGCGAACGCCTGGATCACCGGCACGTCGAGATCGGCGAGCGCGCCCGCGTCCCAGGCGTCGTCGGCGCCGCCCGCCTGCGCGGTGGCCGGGGTCGACCCGCCCGCGGCGAGCACCGTCGTGACGACCGCGTCGGCGCCGCGCAGCGTCGCCAGCAACTCCGGCTCCGGGGCGCGCAGCGAGGCGACGTACAGCGGCATCGCCCGCCCCCCGGCGGCCTCCACCGCCTCCGCGAGCGTGCGCACGAAGCCGGTGTTGCCGCTCATGTGGTGCGCCCGGTAGTAGAGGATCGCCACCGTCGGAGCCGGTTGCTCGCCCACGGCGTCGAACGCCCCCGACCAGCGGCGGCAGTCGTCGACGCGGCAGCGCTCCCGGGGCTCCTTCGAGCTCAGGCAGGCGCCCGTGCACCCGAGCCAACCCCACGCCGGGGCGGAGGCGGGCGGCTCGAACCCGTGGCCGGTGAGCAGCACGGTGTCGGACAGGAACGCGCCGAGGCGGGCGAGGTTCTCGGAACCGCCGTGGGCGAGGTAGGCGTGCGCCTGAGCCGCGACCCCGGCAGGCACGGTCGAGGCGCTCATGAGCTCGGCGTCGGGGGCCTGCTCGCCGGTGAGCACGACGACGGGCCGGGGCTGGTCGGCCGCCAGTAGCGCGTCGAGCCCCTCGGCCCACGCGCGCCGTCCGCCGAGCAGGCGCACGACGACGAGGTCGGTGCCCTCGAGCAACTCCGGCAGGTCGTCGACGACGAGCCGCGCGGGGTTGGCGTAGCGCCACGACACGGCAGCATCGGGGCGGTCGTTGGCCGCCCGGGCGGACAGCAGGTCGGTGTCGGACGTCGACAGCAGCAGAAACACGAGCAGTGCCTCTCTCGGGGTCCGCGCCCCGGGACGGATGGTCGACCGGGAGTCTCTGGCTACCCGCATCGTCTCGGCGAGGCCGCCGAGCGCACGCGGTTCACAGTGGCGGGACCGCGCCGGACTCGCACCGGCTTCCTCCCCGCTGGCCGTCCATGAACGTTGGCGGGCCGATCGTCGACCCTCAGCGAGGCTATCAGCGCGACCGCGGACCCGACCGGTCGCGCTGACCGGCCGGCGCCTCACGCGCACCCACCCGCACCCGCCGGATGGCCCCCGGACGGCCGCCGCCGACGGCGCCCGGAGGGCCGCCGGCGACGCTGCCCGCGATCATTTCGCCGAATCGACTATCCCGTCGACGATGACGGCTGCGCGCCGACCTCGTGACCTGCGGATTCGCCGGCCGACGCCCGAGCAGGCTTCATCGGGATCGTCGAAATGGCGAATCCTCCGGGGTGGCGCGGCCGGCCTGGGCATCCGAGTCTCGACAGCCCACGCACGGGAGCGAGCCACCGCAGAGTCGGCCACACGCTTGTCCAGACGTGGCCCTGCGCCGGCGACGAGTGTCCGGCCTGGCGTGTGGCTTGGCCTGTGGCCTGGCTGTGGCCTGCCGTCGCCACGGTCGCGGGAGCGCCGCGAGCGCGGACACCCCGATCAGCGCGCGCCGCTGCCGGACCGGTCGCCGCGCGCGGAGCGGCCGGCCTTCTGGGCGCGGCGGTGGGCGGTGGCGTTCTGCCCGTCGTGGTCGAAGGTGACGTCGACGTTCTGGAAGCCCTTCAACGACTGGGTCTGCACGAGGTGGGTGTAGGCGAGTTGGTCGGCGATCGTCAGGTCGACGCGGTCGGTCATCGGAGTGAGCAGCGCCCGGGGGTAGAGCCGCCGCGACAGCACGACATTGAGTTCGACGCAGGCCACCAGGCCCATCGACGCGATGTAGAGCCACATGATCAGACCCAGGACGATTCCGAACACGCCCTCGGTGGCGCCAGCGCGCCCGATGACGGTCTGCACGACCGAGGCGCCACCGGCCTGCAACAGTTGCCAGAGCACCGCCGCCAACACCGCCCCCGGCAGCACCTGCCGGGTGGAGACGGGTGCGACCGGCCCGAACCGCAGGATCGCCACGAACAGCGCGATGGACAGGACGAACGAGCCGAACAGCACGAGGAACTGCGTGGCGGCCGACAGATCGACGGTGAACGCCAGGGCGCCGCCGAGTTGCGACAGCAGCGTCGTGGCGACGACGAACAGGCCCAGGATGCCCAGCACTCCGATGCTGCGCAGCCGCAGCACGACGGGATTGGGGCGCTGGTTGCGCCGCACGTTCCACGCGACGTTCATCGCGTTCTGCACGGCGGAGGCGACGGC
Organism: Piscicoccus intestinalis; assembly: GCA_039812445.1. Taxonomy (GTDB): domain Bacteria; phylum Actinomycetota; class Actinomycetes; order Actinomycetales; family Dermatophilaceae; genus Kineosphaera; species Kineosphaera intestinalis_A. Next base: position 5,795 of record JBDIAM010000031.1, read on the forward strand.
GATCGAACCGTACAGGGCGGTCAGACCACCGATCGTCACCGCCGTCACGCTCCCGGTCAGCTCCCGCGCCTGGATCTGGTTGCCGATGAGCGGAAACTGCGCCATCGCGGTCTGCAGGATCGCGTCGCGCAGCTCCGGGTCGGAGTCGAGCACGAAACCCAGGATCGAGGCGAGCAGCAGGAACAGCGGGAAGATCGAGAAGAAGCCGTAGAACGCGATGAGCGCCGACAGGTACACGCCCTGGTCGTCGAGGAACTTGTAGAAGACCGCGACCGGCACCCCGAGCACACGGTGTCGGCGCTGGAAGTGGTCGAGCCGCCGGGCCAACGACATGACCGCCTCCTTCCCCAATGGCGGCGCTCCCCAGCCGAATCGCCAGGCGCGTACGCCGATCCTCCCATCGCCGCCCCGGCCGGATCCGACGGCCGCTGGGGTTCGGGCTCGATCGTGGCCGTTCCGTTGCCGGCGCGACCCCTCCCGGTTCGCTCCCGACGCGCTCCCGACGCGCCCCCGGCGCCGCGGCGCACCGCCCGGACCTCGACTTTCCCGGTGCTCGCACCGACCGCACAGCCCCGGCGTAGGGTCGAGACGTGTCCACCTCCGCGCCCATCTCCGAACCGGTCTCCGAGCCCCCAGAGCCCCCACAGCGGTCGTCAGCCGCCACGTCCGCGATGACGTTCGCGACGGCATCGGCTCCCGGCCTCGCGGCCTTCGGTCCGCGCGCCGGAGGTGACCGGTGCCCGGGGGCGCTGCGCATGCACGAGGCCGCCGACGGGCGCCTGGCGCGCATCCGGGTGCCGGGTGGTCTGCTCACGGCCGACCAGGTGCGGGCCCTCGTCAACGTCGCCGTCGTGCTCGGCGACGGGCACCTGCACCTGACGGCCCGCGGCAACGTCGAGGTGCGCGCCGTCAGCGACCGCGACCTGTTCACCAGCCAACTCGACAGCGCAGGCCTGTTGCCCGCGGCCAGCCACGAACGCGTCCGCAACATCGTCGCCTCCCCGATGGCCGGTCTCGACGAGTTCGGTTCACCCGGCGTGCTCGGAGCCGGTTTCGTGCCGACCGTGCGGGCGCTCGACGCGGCGCTGGTCGCCGAACCGGCCCTCGCCGACCTCTCCGGGCGGTTTCTCTTCGGCCTCGACGACGGGCGGGGCGACGTGCTGTCTCTCGAGCCGGACCTGGCGGTCGTGCTCCTCGACCCCGCCGGCAACGAGCCCGCCGAGCCCGCCCAGCCCGCCGGGCCTGACACACCCGGTGACCCGCTCGTACGTCTGGTCGTCGGCACCGAGGCCCAGGCGCCCCTGGCGCACGGGCCGGTCTTCGCGCTGGCCGACGCCCCCCGGGCGCTCATCACCGCCGCGCTCGCCTTCCTCGCGCACGCGCGCGAGGTCGCCCCCGACTCCGTCTGGCGTTTCGAGGACCTCGCCGACCCGGCGGCCGCGGTGCGCGCGGTCCGCGCAGCCGTCGAGGCCGACGTGCCGACGCGTGCCACGACCGCGCCGACCCGGCTCCCGCTGCCCGGGCGTCGCCCGGCGAACGCCCCCGCGGCCCAAGGCGGCCCGGCTCCTGGGGTGCACGTGGCGAACGGCTCGGCCACCCTCGTCGTCGCCCTCCCACTCGGCTCGGCCCCGGCCTCGGCCTGGCGGCTGATCGCCGAGGTGGCCCGCGCCGCCGACGGACTCGTGCGCACGACCCCCTGGCGCAGCCTCGTCGTCGGCGGGCAGCCCACGCAGACGGCGGACGCCGCCGCCGGTGTGCTCACCGAGGCCGGCTTCGTTCTCGATCCGCTCGACCCGTGGACCTCGCTCGGGGCCTGCACCGGGCTGCCGGGCTGCCTGAAGTCGCGCGCCGACGTGCGCGAGGCCGCGTCGCGGGTGCGCGCTGACCTGCTCGAACGGCCCCGCGACGCGCGTGGCCTGGACCTGCCGGTGTACCTGTCCGGCTGCGAACGCCGCTGCGGGCACCCGCGCACCACCCACGTCGATGCCGTCGCGATCGACGCGACGACCTACCGTGTGGGTCGGGCCGACCACCGTGACGCCCCGGCCGCGGGCCGCACGCTGCTCAGAGACGAACTCGCGCGCGCCGTGACCGCCAAGGAGGCCAAGGAGGCGAAGGAGCCCGTGACCGACCGCTACGACTACCTCACCGACGGCGCGGAGATCTACCGCCGCTCGTTCGCGACGATCCGCGGGGAGGCCGACCTGTCCGGCTACGACCCCGACGAGGAGCGCGTCGCGGTGCGGATGATCCACGCGGCCGGGGAGATCGACCTCACCCGCGACATCGCCTTCTCCCCCGGCGCGGTCGCCGCGGGCATGGCGGCCCTGCGCGCCGGCGCCCCGATCCTCACCGACGTGCAGATGGTCGCCTCCGGCGTCACCCGGCGCCGCCTGCCCGCCGACAACGAGGTGATCTGCCTGCTCTCCGACCCGCGCGTGGCGCCGCTGGCGGCCGAGCTCGGCACGACCCGCACCGCGGCCGCGGTCGAGCTGTGGCGCGACCGGCTCGACGGCGCCGTCGTCGCCATCGGCAATGCCCCGACCGCCCTGTTCCACCTGCTCGACCGGCTCCACGAGTGGCGCGAGCGGCCCGCGGTGATCCTCGGCATCCCGGTCGGGTTCATCGGCGCCGCCGAGTCCAAGGCGGCCCTCGCCGACAACGACCTCGGCCTGGCGTCGATCGTCGTGCACGGTCGACGCGGCGGCAGCGCGATCACGTGCGGCGCGCTCAACGCGCTGTCCAGCACCGATGAGTGAGGCGGCGGCGCCGGGAGCACCGGAGGCAGCGGCTCCGGCTCCCGCGTCGGCCCCGGGCGTGCTCATCGGCGTCGGGGTCGGTCCCGGGGATCCGGGGCTGCTGACGGTCGCGGCCGTCGAGGCGATCCGCGAGGCGGACGTCGTCGCGTTCCACTCCGCCCGGCACGGCAGGTCGGTGGCGCGCGGCATCGTCGCCGACCACCTGCGCGACGACCACGTCGAGGAGCACCTCGTCTACCCGGTCACCACCGAGGGCACCGACCACCCCGGCGGCTACGCGGGCGCCCTGGCCGACTTCTACGACGAGGCCACGCAGCGCCTCGCCGCCCACCTGCGGGCCGGACGCACGGTCGCGCTGCTCGCCGAGGGCGACCCGTTCGTGCACTCCTCCCACCAGCACCTGCACTCCCGCCTCGCCGGGCGCTTTCCGACCCGCGTCATCCCCGGCATCAGCTCGGTCACCGCCGCCGGCGCGTCGCTGGGGCGCCCCCTCGTCGAGGCCACCGAGACCCTCGCGGTGCTCCCCGGCACCCTGCCCGAGGAGGAGCTCGCCGCCCGCCTCGGGGAGGCCGACACGGCCGTCGTCATGAAGCTCGGCCGCACGTTCGGCCGGGTCCGCGCCGCCCTCGACCGCGTCGGTCGGCTCGACGAGGCCTGGTACGTCGAGCGGGCCAGCACCCCGGACGAGCGGGTCCTGCCGCTGCGCGACGTCGACCCCGAGCAGGTGCCGTACTTCTCGCTCGTCGTCGTGCCCTCCCGCGTCGGAGACCCCGCCGCGAAGGCCCCCCGGGAGCCCGCGACCGACCCAACCAACCCAACCGACCCGACCGACCCGGCTCCCCCGGCTCTTTCGGCTCCTTCGGCAGAGGCGGCAGACCCGGCTCTCCCGATGGGCGACGCCGGCGGCGAGGTCGTCGTCGTCGGACTCGGCCCGGCGGGTCCGTTGTGGCTGACGCCCGAGGCCAAGGCTGCGCTCGCGGCGGCCACCGATCTGGTCGGGTACACGACGTACGTGCGGCGGGTTCCGCTGCGGCCCGGGCAGATCGCGCACGACTCGGACAACAAGGTGGAGTCGGAGCGGGCCGAGTTCGCCCTCGACCTGGCCCGTCGGGGGCGCCGGGTGGCGGTCGTCTCGTCCGGTGACCCCGGCGTCTTCGCGATGGCCAGCGCGGTGCTCGAGGTGGCCTGCGAGGAGCCGTACGCGCACGTGCCGGTGCGGGTGCTGCCCGGGGTGACGGCCGCGCACGCCGCCGCCTCCCGGGTCGGCGCCCCGCTCGGGCACGACTACGCGACGATCTCGCTGTCGGACCGCCTCAAGCCGTTCGAAGTCGTCCGTGACCGGGTGCTCGCCGCGGCGCGCGCCGACCTCGTCATCGCCCTGTACAACCCGGCGAGCAAGGAACGCACCTGGCAGGTCGGGGCGGTGCGCGACGACCTGCTCACCGTGCGCTCCCCCCACACGCCCGTGATCGTGGCCCGCGCCGTGGGCGCGCCCGACGAAGCCGTGAGCGTCACGACCCTGCACGACCTCGATCCGGCGGTCGTCGACATGCGCACGCTGCTCATCATCGGATCGAGCCAGACGCTGGTGGCGCCACGCGAGGGCGGACGGCAGAGTGTGGTCTACACGCCGCGGCGCTATCCGGAGCCGAGCAGCACGATAGGCGCCCCGGCACCGGGAGGTACGGATCACGCTCGGGAGGGCTGACATGACATCTCTGCGCATGGACGCACACAAGAGTGTGCTGGTGATGGTCGACTTCCAGGAACGGCTGATGCCGGCCATCGCCGACGGCGAGAACGTGCTGCAGCGCGCCGGTTTCCTCACCCAGGTCGCCCAGGAATTGACGGTGCCGACGATCGGCACCGCACAGAATCCTGGGCGATTGGGCCCCAATCTGCCTCCGGTCGGCGACCGCCTCGACGTCGTGGTGGAGAAGATGACGTTCGGAGGCGGAGCCGGCGGCCTGGACAGCGCGCTCTACGCCTACCCCGACCGCCCGGAGATCGTCGTCGCCGGCTGCGAGGCCCACGTGTGCCTGCTGCAGACGGCGCTCGAGCTGCTGGAGTCGGGCGCCCACGGCCGGCGGGTGTGGGTCGTCGCCGACGCGTGCGGATCGCGACACCCCAGCGACCGCGACGCCGCGATGGCGCGGCTGCGCCAGGCCGGCGCCGTCGTCGTCACCGCCGAGATGGTCGCCTTCGAGTGGCTGCACACCGCCGAGCACCCTTCGTTCAAGGCGGTGTCCCGGCTCGTCAAGGAGCTGTGAGCGCCCACACTGGCACCAAGACCGAACGGTCGCGACGAATCGCCCGGGGCGGTGTGACGAGCGACACCGTCTCCCATACGTTGGGTCCATGACGACTCGCATCGAACGCGACAGCATGGGCGAGATCCAGGTCGACACCGACCGTTACTGGGGCGCCCAGACCCAACGCAGCCTCGGCAACTTCGACATCGGACGGGACACCTTCGTGTGGGGCCGGCCGATGATCCGCGCCCTCGGCGTGCTCAAGCTCGCGGCCGCGAGGGCCAACGCCGAGCTCGGTGAGTTCGGGCCCGACAGCAGCGCACACCTCACCGACGACCAGCTCGCCGCGGTCGAGCAGGCGGCGCAGGAGGTCGTCGACGGCGAGCTCGACGAGCACTTCCCGCTCGTCGTCTTCCAGACCGGCAGCGGCACGCAGTCGAACATGAACAGCAACGAGGTCGTCTCGAACCGGGCCATCGCCATCCTCGGCGGCGAGCTCGGCTCGAAGAGCCCGATCCACCCCAACGACCACATCAACCGCGGGCAGAGCAGCAACGACACCTTCCCCACCGCGATGCACATCGCGGTCGCCAGCGAGCTGCACGCCCGGCTCTACGACAGCGTGCAGCAGCTGCGCGACACTCTCGCGGCGAAGTCGACCGAGTACATGGACGTCGTCAAGGTCGGCCGCACGCACCTGCAGGACGCCACTCCGGTCACGCTCGGCCAGGAGATCAGCGGCTGGGTGGCGCAGCTCGACGCGGCGGTCGCCGGCGTCCACCACGCCGAGGAGGGGGTGCTCGAACTCGCGATCGGGGGCACCGCCGTCGGCACCGGCCTCAACGCCCACCCCGACTTCGGGCGCACCGCCGCCGCGAAGATCGCCCAGATCACCGGCCTGGGCTTCCGCCAGGCGCCGAACCTGTTCGCCGCGCTCTCGGCGCACGACGCGCTCGTCGCGCTGTCGGCGTCGCTGCGCACGCTGACCACCGCGCTCATGAAGATCGCCAACGACGTGCGCTGGCTGGCCTCCGGCCCGCGCAACGGCATCGGCGAGATCCTCATCCCGGAGAACGAGCCCGGCTCGAGCATCATGCCGGGCAAGGTCAACCCCACCCAGTGCGAGGCCATGACGATGGTGTGCACGCGGGTGTTCGGCAACGACGCGACGGTCGCCTTCGCCGGCTCCCAGGGCAACTTCGAACTCAACGTCTACAAGCCGGTGATGTCGCACGCCGTGCTCGAGTCGATCCGCCTCATCGCCGACGCGTGCGTGTCGTTCGACGAGCACTGCGCGTCGGGCCTGCGCCCGAACCAGGAGCGCATCACGGCCAACCTCGAGTCCAACCTCATGCTGGTCACGGCGCTCAACCGGCACATCGGGTACGACGCCGCGGCCAAGATCGCCAAGAAGGCGCACAAGGAAGGGTCGACGCTGCGGGAGGCGGCGCTCGCCTCGGGCGTCGACGGCGGCGACTTCGACCGCTGGGTGGTCCCGGCCGACATGACGGGTCGCTGATCGGCCGCCCGCCCCACCCGGGGCGGGCGAGCCGGCGCCGGCCGCGGCCGGCGCGTCACCGTGTGGCGGTACCGCCCCATCCGTGAGTGCGCATGGTGGCCAGGCTAGGTCGGCGTCAGCCGCGGTCCGTGAGTAGCAGTACTCAGTGCCTGAAAAATCAACCAAAAGAGGGAGGGGTCGCCCGGGCCGCAGGGCTCGGAACGCGGCCCGGGCACTTCGTCCAGAGCCGCTCGCGTCCCGGCGCTTCGTCCGAGGCCACTCGCCGCCCGGGCACTTCGTCCGAGGCCACTCGCCGCCCGGGCACTTCGTCCGAGGCCACTCGCCGCCCGGGCACTTCGTCCGGAGCCGCTCGCCGCCCGGGCTCGGCCGGCTCTGGCTCTCCCGGCCTCCTACTCCCGGGTCCCTCTACCTTCCCGGTTCCCCCCTGCTCCCCCGGCTCGCCCGGCCCCCCCGCGGCACGCCGAAGAATTCGCCATATCGACGATCCCGATGCGCCCGCCGGCCGCGTTCTGCCTGGTCAGCGAGCGCGCGGCCCGATCGGGATAGTCGATTCGGCGTTTCCCCGGCGGACTCGGGCTCGACCGAGCGCCCGCGGCGGCGATGATGCAGGCATGGACGAGACCACCGGCCCCGATCCGACCGCCGACCTCAGCGCCCGCGAACCGATCCTGCACCTGCGCGAATTCGTGGACTCCGCCGAGACTTTCGACGCCCACACGGCCCCGGACTTCTGGGAGGTCGGGGCTTCCGGGGCCGCCTACGACCGCGAGACCGTGCGTGCGCAGGTGCTGCACCGGCTCGACACGCAAGAGCAGGACGACCTCGTCAGCCAGGGCTGGCGCACCAGCGACCTGCGGGTGCGCCGGCTCGCGGGCGAGGTGTACCTGTGCACGTACACCCTCGACCAGGCCGGTCGGGTGAGCCGGCGGGCGAGCATCTGGGAGCGCACCGACTCCGGATGGCGAATCGTGTATCACCAGGGCACGCTCGCGCCCGACGCCCACGCCGACGCCCACCCCGAGGCCGACGCCGAGCCGGCGGGCCCCCGGCTGGAGCCCCTGAGCGAGGACTGGCAGCGGGCGCTCGTCGTCGTCGCGCACCCCGACGACATCGAGTACGGCACGGCCGCCGCCGTCGCCCGCTGGACCCAGGCGGGCAAGACCGTGACATACCTGCTGGCCACCCGCGGCGAGGCGGGCATCGACGGGATGCACCCCGACGACGCCGCCAGCGTGCGCGCCCAGGAGGAGCGGGACGGGGCGGCCGAGGTCGGCGTCGACGTCGTGGAGTTCCTCGAGCACACCGACGGCGCACTGGAGTACGGGCTCGCCCTGCGCCGCGACATCGCCCGCGAGGTGCGCCGCCGCCGCCCCGACGTCGTCATCGGGCTCACCCACCGGGAACGGTTCGCCGGCGGCGGCACCAACCAGGCCGATCACCGGGCGGTCGGGCTGGCCCTCATCGACGCGGCCCGCGACGCCGGCAACCGGTGGATCTTCACCGACCTGCTCGACGAGGGCCTCGAACCGTGGTCCGGGGTGCGGCTGGCCGCGCTCGGTGCCTCACCGCAGGCCACCCACGCCGTCGACGTCTCCGACACGCTCGAAGCGGCCGTCGCCAGCCTCGAGGCCCACGCCCAGTACCTCGCCGGGCTCGACGACGACTACCCCACCCCGCGCGAGCTGCTCACCGGCATCCTGCGCGAGGGTGCGGCCGCGACCGGCTGGCGGGGCTGCGAGTACGCCGTCACCTTCGAGGTCTACGACCTGTAGGGCGGCGGCGCACCTCACCGCGCGTCGAGGGCGCCGCGCAGCCACGCCAGCGCGGCGGGCACGTCGGCGACCACGGGCACCCCGGCGGGCAGCGCGGGACGGTCGACGAGCACGACCGGCACGCCCCGCTCGCGGGCGGCGACGAGCTTGGCCGCCGTCGCCGCGCCGCCGCTGTCCTTGCTGACGAGCACGTCGATCCCCCAGCGCGCCAACGTGGCCCGCTCCTCGTCGAGGGCGAACGGCCCGCGCGCCAGGAGCGTCTCGCAGCGTCGGGGCAGCGGCGGGTCGACCGGCTCGATGGCCCGCACGAGGCACCAGGCCCGCAGGCCGGCGAAGGCGACCACCTCCTGGCGGCCGATCGTGAGGAACACCCGCTCGCCCAGGGAGTCGGCGAGCGCGGCGGCCGCGGGCAGGCTCGCCACCCGATGCCAGACATCGCCGTCGGTCGCCTGCCAGCCTGGGCGTTGCAGCCGCAGCAACGGCGTGTTCGTCGCCGAGCACGCCTGCGCGGCATGGGCGGTCATCGTCGCGGCGTACGGGTGCGTCGCGTCGACGACGGCCGCCACACCGTTCGCGCCGAGCCAGTCGAGCAGCCCGTCGACCCCGCCGAAGCCGCCGGTGCGCACGGCTCCGGGCAACTGCGCCGGGCGGGAGACCCGTCCCGCCAGCGACGAGGTCACCCGCAGCCCGGAGCCCGACAACGCCTGCGCGAGGGCGCGCCCCTCGGTCGTGCCGCCGAGGATCAACACGTGCGGAGCCGGTTCGGTCACACCCCATCCTGACGCAACCTCACACCCGCGCCACGCGCAGGCGTTCGCCGAGCCGGTCGCACCGCAGCGGCCCCCACCTGCGGCGACATCGATAGGTTTGCCACATGTGCGCGTGTGAAGGGCTGCGATGATCCCGATCGGGCGACGAGTACCGCTGCCGGTGCCACCGGCTCACCCGGGTCCTCCGGGCCACCCGGCCGCGGGCCCCGGGGTGGCGTTGCCGATCGTCGACCGCTCCTGGGACGTGCTGGGGCAGCCCGTTCGGGGGGTCGACGGCCGGTACGCCCCGCTGGCGTGGCGGCTGACCCAGACCGACACCGACGCGTTCGTCGTCGTGCACGCCGGCCGCGTCGTCACGCAGTGGTACCGCAGCGACGCCGCGCGCACCGCGCCGCAGGCGATCATGTCGATCACCAAGTCGATCATCGGGTGCGTGGCCGGTCGGCTGATCGACGCCGGAACCCTCGACCCGGAGGCACCGGCCACCCGATACGTGCCCGAACTCGCTTCCGGCGGCTACGCGCCCGTGCGGGTGCGCGATCTGTTGGACATGCGCGTCGGGGGGCTGGACTACCGCGAGGAGTACGGCGACCCCGACGGTGAACTGGCCCGCATGGCGCGCACCGTCGACGGCTCCCCCAGCGCCTACGGCCTGCACGACCTCGTCGCCGGCATCGGCTGGCCCGCCAGCCCCGGCGGCCCCTTCTGCTACCGCTCGCTCGACACCGAGGCCCTCGGGTGGGTGCTCGAACGGGCCGCCGGCACAACGGTCTCCGCGCTCGTCAGCGATCTGTTGACCCGGGTCGGCGCGACCGGCCCCGTCGACGTCGCCGTCGACATCTACGGCACGATGCAGAGTTCGGGCGGCCTGGGCATGACCGCACTCGACGTCGCGCGCTTCGGCCTCATGCTGCTGCGCGGAGGCGCGGCCGGTGATCACCAGGTGGTCTCGGCCGGATTCATCAAGGACACCCGCACCGGGGCGCCCGATTCCACGGCGGCCTTCGCGGCCCGTGTCGAGCGCGCATTAGCGCAAACGGATGTCGAAATCGACACCTTGCGCACGGGGTTATATCGCAATCAATTCTGGGTACCTCGGCCCGCCGGGCGTGCGCTACTGTGCCTGGGCATCCACGGCCAATACCTGCTGGTCGACCCGGATACCGACTGCGTGGTCGTCAAGCTGTCCTCCTGGCGCACGCCGCAGGATCCGGGTCGTTTCTCCGACTCGTTGGAGTGCGCGGGTGTGGCCGCCACCCGTATGGCCGACCATGACCCCCACCAGTGATGGCCCTTGTCAATACACTGCACCGCATCCTGACTGCCGTCAGTCTCCTGCGCGACCGCCTGCGAGCGTCCCCACGGGGCACTCCCGGCGGCGCGCACCTCCCGTCAACGACTTCAGCCCCTGGCCGCCGAGAGGAACCGCCGATGACCCAGACGCAGCCCACCCCCGCCGACCCGCAGCTCGAACAGCCCGAGCCCGCCGACGGTTCGGCCCCGGTGGCCCCGCAGGAGAACGTCACGACCGCGGCTCCCTCCGTTCCCGAATCACAGGCTCCCGCCGAAGAATCCGCGCCGCAGCAGCCCGACCCGGCGCCGGTGACCCGGGAGAGCCACGGGCGGCGGCACCTGCGCAACATGTCGGAGGTCCGGGCGTTCTTCCGCACCAACGACACGCCGATCTTCTTCGTCGGCGCCACGGCGTTCAACCTGCTCGGCATCGACCGGTGGGTGCGCAACTTCACGTTCATCACGTTCTACGACTCCTGGGACGGCTACCACCCGCGGGTGTTCACGCCCCCGCTCATCGACCACGACGAGTTCGAGCACGGCGAGGACATCAACAACTACCTGCTGCGCCACCCGGCGGTGCAGCAGCACATCGCGTCCAAGTCCGCCCACGGCTCCGGGCAGAAGCCGAAGATCGTCATGGTCTTCTTCACCCCCGAGACCGAACGCATCTGCCAGGAGCTGGGCTACGAGCTCATCCTGCCGCCCTACGAGCTGCGCAACCGGCTCGACTCCAAGATCGTCACGACCCAGCTGGGCAACGAGGCGGGCGCCGCGTCGGTGCCGAACATCCTCACCACGCTGGAGTCGTACGAGGATCTCGCCGAGAAGTCGCAGGCGGCGGGTCTGGGTGACGACCTCGTGCTGCAGACGGCCTACGGCGACTCCGGCAAGACGACGTTCTTCGTCGCCTCCCGCGACGACTGGAACAAGTGCGCGACCGACGTGGTCGGCGAAGAGATCAAGGTCATGAAGCGCATCCGCAACCGGGCGGCGGCGGTCGAGGCGGTGAACACCAAGCACGGCACGGTCGTCGGACCGTTCATGACCGACCTCACCGGCTATCCCGAGCTGACGCCCTACCGCGGCGGCTGGTGCGGTAACGACCTGTACCCCGAGGCCCTCACCGACGCCCAGCGCGCCAAGGCGATCGAGCACGTCGGGCGCCTCGGCAACCGGCTGCGCCAGGAGGGCTACCGGGGCTTCTTCGAGGTCGACGTGCTCGTCGACCTCGACTCCGACGAGGTCTACCTCGGCGAGCTCAACCCCCGCATCTCCGGAGTCAGCTCGATCACGAGCGTCACGGCCGGCGCCTACGCCGACATGCCGCTGTTCATGTTCCACCTGCTGGAGTACCTCGACGTCGACTA
>JBDIAM010000032.1:0-17405 GCA_039812445.1 Piscicoccus intestinalis
GCCCGTGATGCCGCCGGCTCCGCCGCTGCCGCTCAGACCACGGCGGCCGGCGGGGCCCGCCGGCGCCTGACCCTGGTGCCGGCCCGGCCGCACGAGGGCGGTCGCACCGCGATGACGTGCCGCCACAAGTGCGGTGACGCGTGCAGCCGCCCCGACGGCAACACCAGCGACAACGAATACTTCGGCGACATCGTCGCCCGGGCCGTCTCGCGGCGCCGATTCCTGCAGGTCGGCGGCGGTGCCGCGACGGCCGCGGGCCTCGGCATGTGGGTCGCCCAGCCGGCGGCCGCGCAGACCGCCGCCGGATCCGCCGCCTCCACTTCCGCCGAGGCGGCGGGGGCCGCGAGCGTGGCGGACGCCGCGCAGCGCCGCGGCGGCCCGCTGTGGCCGCAGGGCTTCGAGGGCATCAAACCCTCGCCGGCCACCAAGGACGCCGTCGACGTGCCGAAGGGCTGGACGTGGAAGCCGGTGATCAGCTGGGGCGATCCGCTGTTCGACGACGCGCCGGGCTTCGACTTCGACAAGCAGTCGGCGGCCGCGCAGGTCAAGCAGTTCGGGTACAACAACGACTACACGACGCTGCTGCAGACTTCGCCGACCAAGGGCCTGCTCGTGTGCAACCACGAGTACACCAACGACGAGCTGATGTTCCGCGGCATCACGGACGCCAAGGACCTGTCCGTCGACCAGCTCAAGGTCATCATGGCGGCGCACGGCATGGCGGTCGTCGAGGTCACCCGCCGCGGCCCCGGTAGCCCGTGGAGGTACGTGCGCGGTGGCAAGCGCAACCGGCGCGTGCACGCGCACACGCAGTTCCGCGTCACCGGCCCGGCGGCGGGCCATGACCTGCTGAAGACCTCCGCCGACCGCACCGGCACGGTCGTGCTCGGCACCCTGAACAACTGCGCGGGCGGTACCACCCCGTGGGGCACCGTGCTCTCCGGCGAGGAGAACGTCGACCAGTACTTCAACGCGGCGAACGCCCCGGCGGACCGCAAGGAGAGCCTCAAGCGGTACACGACCGACACCGAAGGCCGCGGCTGGGAGCGCGCGGACAAGCGCTTCGACGTCGGCACCGAGCCCAACGAGCCGCACCGCTTCGGCTGGGTCGTCGAGCTCGACCCGCACGACCCCGACTCCACGCCCCGCAAGCACACCGCGCTGGGCCGGTTCAAGCACGAGGGCGCCACGATCGCGGTCGACTCCGACAACACGGTCGTCGCGTACAGCGGCGACGACGCCCGTTACGAGTACCTCTACAAGTTCGTCGCGAGCCGCAAGTACCGGGCCGGCTCCTCGCGCTGGGCGCGGCGGCACAACATGTCGCTGCTCACCGAGGGCGACCTGTACGTCGCGAAGTTCACCGGAGACGGTGCCACGGACGGCGTGCACGACGGCACCGGCACGTGGCTGCCGCTGGTCGTCGACGGCAAGTCCAAGGTCAAGGGCATGAGCGTGGCGGAGGTGCTCGTGTTCACGCGCATCGCCGGCGACAAGGTCGGCGCGACGAAGATGGACCGGCCCGAGGACGTCGAGCCGAACCCGGTCAACGGTCGCGTGTACATGGCCTGCACGAACAACACGAAACGCACGCCGAGCGAGGTCGACGAGGCCAACCCGCGCGCGAACAACAAGCACGGCCACATCGTGGAGATCACCCCGAAGGGCGGCAAGCACGCGTCGCGGGAGTTCTCCTGGAAGCTCGTGCTCATCGCCGGTGACCCGAAGGACAAGGACACGTACTTCAACGGGTTCGACAAGAGCGAGGTCTCGCCGATCTCCTGCCCGGACAACGTGACGTTCGACTCCCGCGGCAACCTGTGGATCTCCACCGACGGCCAGCCCGGCACGCTGAACCACAACGACGGGCTGTTCATGATGCCGGTCGACGGCCCGGAGAAGGGCAAGCTGCGGCAGTTCCTGTCGGTGCCCACCGGCGCCGAGACCTGCGGGCCGCTCATCAGCAAGGACGAGCGCACGGTGTTCGTCGCCGTGCAGCACCCGGGTGAGGTCGACGGCGCGAGCGCCGACAAGCCGGCCTCGACGTTCCCGTACACCGGGTTCAAGGGCCCGCGTCCCTCGGTGATCCAGGCGTTCCGAGCCTGATCCCGTGACAAGCGTGGGGCGGGGACTCTTGTCGAGTCACCTGCCCCACGCTTGTGTTGTGTTGTGTTGTCCCATCACGGCAGCACGTAGGTGTGCGTGCGGCGCTCCCCCGTCGGCACCGCCTTGGTGTAGGTGACGGTGAGGCGCGAGTAGAACTGCGCGGCCTCACCCTTGACGATCCGGTGGGCGCGCACCGACACCGGGTAGTTCTTGAGCTTGCCCTTCGCGCAGGAGGGCGCGCACGTGTTGACGGTCATGACGCCCTTGGCCCGCGCGGAGCGCTGACCCCAGCGCTTCCACTGCAGCCGGTCCAGGGACTGGTTGGCGTCGGCGCACGCGACCGTGAACCGCCGCGGCCGGTTCGTCACGTCGTCGGTGACGCACTGGCGCATGAACGTGTAGCCGGCCGGTCCCGGGGTGTGCTTGGCCGCGGCTCGGGTCGGCGCCGAGGCGGCGCGCGCCGGCCCGCCCTGCCCGGCGGGCGCCTGGGCGAGGGCGACCGTGCCGCCTCCGGAGACGACGGCGGCGGTCAAGGTGAGGGCGGCGAGGGAACGAACGAGGGTCATGAGGGTCCTTTCCGCACCGGCGCCTCCGGTGCTCACCCCGAGGGTGTCGCCGCGCGTTCACGCCGTCCACACACGCACCTCACGCCCCCCTCACAACCCCCACCCAGCCCCCCACATCCGGCCCCACATCCGGCCGAAGGCTGCCCTCTCGGTCGAGGGCTCCTGCTACAACACGAGCCCTCGACCGACAGGGCAGCCTTCGGCCAAGGGGTGGTGGGCGGGGTAGCCTCGCCGGACCGCACCGACGCGAGACGAGGGGACGCCACCATGACCACCACCGTGCAGCTGCGCATCGCCGACCGGGACGCCGACGCGAGCGGGAGCGCGACCTTCGAGCGCGCCAACCCGATCTCCGGGGAGACGGTGACGCGCGCGGCCGCAGCCACCCCCGCGGACGCGGTGTCCGCGGTTGAAGCGGCCGCGGCGGCGTTCCCCGCCTGGGCCGCGACCGGTCCGGGAGCGCGCCGGGCGCTGCTGCTCGCCGCCGCCGACCGGCTCGAGGCCAAGGCCGACGAGTTCGTCGCCGCGACGCTGGCCGAGACCGGCGCACCGGGCCACTGGGCGCAGTTCAACCTCGGGCTCGCCGCCGGGATCCTGCGCGAGGCCGCCGGGCTGACGACGCTCGTACGCGGCGAGACGATCCCCTCGGACGTGCCCGGCAGCCTCGCGATGGCGGTCCGGCAGCCGGCCGGCGTGGTGCTCGGCATGGCGCCGTGGAACGCCCCGATCATCCTCGGCGTGCGGGCCCTGGCGACGCCGCTGGCCGTCGGCAACACCGTCGTCTTCAAGGCCAGCGAGAAGTGCCCGCGCATCCACCGGCTCGTCGTCGACGCCCTGCTGGAGGCGGGCCTGCCGGCCGGGGTGGTCAACTTCGTCTCCCACGCGCCCGCCGACGCCCCGGCGGTCGTCGAGGCGATGATCGCCCACCCGGCCGTGCGGCGCGTCAACTTCACGGGATCGACGCAGGTCGGCCGCGTCATCGGCCGGCTGTGCGGCGAGCACCTGACGCCGTGCGTGCTCGAGCTCGGCGGCAAGGCCCCGCTCGTGGTGCTCGACGACGCCCACGTCGAGCAGGCGGTCGACGCCGCGGCGTTCGGCGCCTTCGCCAACTCCGGGCAGATCTGCATGTCGACCGAGCGGATCATCGTCGACGAGGCGGTCGCCGACGAGTTCGTCGACGCCCTCGCCGCCAAGGCGGGCGCGCTGCCCGTCGGCGAGCCGAGCGGGCACGTCGTGCTCGGATCGGTCATCGACGACAGCACCGTCCAGCGCTGCAACGAGCTGCTCGACGACGCGGTGGCCGCCGGGGCGCGGGTCGTCGCCGGCGAGCGGGCCGACTCCACACTGATGCGTGCGACGCTGCTCGACGGGGTCACCGCGGACATGCGGATCTGGCGCGAGGAGTCGTTCGGGCCGGTGAAGTCGATCATGCGGGTCGCCGGCGTCGACGCGGCGGTGGCCGCCGCGAACGACACGGAGTACGGCCTGTCGGCGGCGGTCTTCGGGCGCGACGCGGCGCGGGCGCTGGAGGTGGCCGGGCGCATCGAGTCCGGGATCTGCCACGTCAACGGGCCCACCGTGCACGACGAGGCGCAGATGCCGTTCGGGGGTGTGAAGGCTTCGGGCTGGGGGCGTTTCGGCGGCGAGGCCGGGGTGCGGGAGTTCACCGACCTGCGCTGGATCACCGTGCAGCAGGGCCCGCGGCACTATCCGTTTTGAGCCTCACCGGTCGCGCGAGGCGGGCGTTTAGCCTGGTCGGGTGGGTTACGACAGAGCTGGAAACGAGGTCGATCCGACCGGGCCGCTCGTGCTGCTCGTCGAGGACGACGAGACGCTGCAGGTGACGACGCGATTGGTGTTGCAGCGGCACGGTTTTCGGGTGACGACCGCCGACGACGGCATCGACGGCCTGGAGAAGCTGGCGACGGTCACCCCCGACGTGCTGCTCGTCGACGTCGTCATGCCCCGCATGGACGGCATCACGTTCGTGCGCCGCGCCCGCGAGCGCCTCGACGTGCCCGCCGTCGTGCTCACCGCGCGTGACCTGCCGCACGACCAGCTCGCGGGCTTCGAGGCGGGCGCCGACGACTACGTCGTCAAGCCGTTCGACGGTGACGTGCTCGCCGCGCGACTGCGGGCGGTGCTGCGCCGGGGCGGGGCGCCGCGCTCGCAGGAGGTGCGCCTCGGGGCGCTGCGCATCGACCGTCCGGGCATGGTGGTGCGCCGCGACGACGAGCGGATCACCTTGTCCAGCACCGAGTTCCGACTGCTGGAGGCGTTTCTCGACCATGCCGGGCGGGTGCTCTCCCGCCCGCAACTGCTCGACCTCGTGTGGGGCGACGCGTCCTGGGGCGACCCGCATGTCGTCGAGGTCACCATGCAGCGGCTGCGCGCCAAGATCGGCGCCGAGCACATCGTCACCGTCCGCGGGGCCGGCTACAAGCTCGTCGGAGCCTGAGCCGGCCGCCGGAGCGCGGCTCGCCGGCCGGTCGAGACGAAACTGACATACATACTCGCCTCCGCTGTCGCCGAGGCCGGACATCACCGCAGGTCACGAGGTTGTCGGCGGCGCGACGACCCGAGTATGTCAGCGATTCTCGTCTCCGACCCCGGCAACCCCGGCCGGCCCAAGCATTCCGGCAGCCCCCGCAAACCCGATGGATCCGCCTAACCCGACAAAGCCGAGAGCGCTTCGGCCAGCGCGTCGCGCACGGCGGCGATCGCGGGCGCGCTCTGGCTTCCGGAGCGCAGGTAGACGTCGATGATCCGGTGCTCTCCGGTCGGTGCCGACGCGACGCCGCCGGTCTCGGCGCGAGGGCACGCGAGGCCGGCGAGCCGCGGCAGGAACGCGGCGGCCAGGCCGTCGGCGACGAGGCGCTCGTGCAGGTACACGTCGGTGGACTCGACGATCACCCTCGGCTCGAACCCGGCCGCCCGGCACAACGCGGTAGCCCAGGCCCGGGCTGCGGTGCCCTCCGGCTCGAGGGCCCAGGGCGCGTGGGCGAGGTCGCGCAGCGACACCCGGCCCCAGCTCGCCGGGGTGGCGAGCAGCATCGCGTCGGGCGCGCTGACCGCGCGCACCACCCCCGGCGGCAACGGAGGCACCTGGCCGCGATAACGCTCGGAGAGCACCACGTCGACGTCGCGGGCGAGCAGCGCCGGCAGCGCCTGCTCGGCGCGCACGTGCGCGACCGTCAGACCGAGCCGCGGGTGCTGCGCGGCCAGCCGCGTGAGCACCCCCGGCAGGAGCCGGTGCGCGGCGGTCTGGAACGTGGCGAGCCGCACCGCGCCGAGGAGTTCGGAGTCGGCCGCCGCCACCGCGGCCTGGGCCTCCTCGAGTTCGCGCAGGATCGCCTCGGTGTGCGCGACGAGCACGCGGGCGATCGCCGTGAGCCGCACGCCCCGCCCGGCGGGTTCGAGCAACCGCGCTCCGACCTCCCGTTCGAGGGTCGCGAGCTGGTGCGAGACCGACGACGGACGGTAGCCCAGCGCCTCCGCCACTGCGGCGAGCGTGCCGCGATGGCTGAGTTCCCGCAACAGCCGGAGCCGATGGACGTCGTACACCTGCCCTCCTAGTGATCGAAATGAGCCATGAGTATCGACCGAATCGATGGTATCGATCGGGCGGTCCGGGAGCCGTAGCGTGCGAAGCACCGACGAAGGAGGACTCATGACGAACGCGCTCGACCCGGACGTGAAGATCGGCATCGACGGCGAGCGCCTGTGGCGTTCGCTGCACGAGCTCGCCGCCATCGGCGCCTACGACGACGCGGAGACGGGGCTGGTCGGCGTGAACCGCCAGGCACTCACCGACGCCGACGCCGAGGGCCGCCGGCTGCTCGTCTCGTGGCTGCAGGAGGCGGGCCTGGAGGTCACCGTCGACGAGCTGGGATCGATCTTCGGTCGCCGGGAGGGCAGCGACCCGAGCCTCGCGCCGGTCATGGCCGCCTCGCACATCGACAGCGTCGGCACGGCAGGCGCGTTCGACGGCTGCCTCGGCGTACTCGGGGCGCTGGAGGTGATCCGCACCCTGAACGAGCAGGACGTCGCGACGCACCGACCGATCGTCATCGCCGCGTTCACCGAGGAGGAGGGCGTGCGCTTCGGCACCGACATGCTCGGGTCGGCGGTGGCCGCGGGCCGGCTCGGCCTGGACTACGCGTACGGCCTCACCGACTCCCAGGGGTTGCGGCTGGGCGACGAGCTGGAGCGGATCGGCTTCAAGGGCACCCGGCCGGTGCGGCTGGAACCGCCGTACGCCTACGTGGAGTGCCACATCGAGCAGGGGCCGGTGCTGCTGCGGGAGGGCTACGCGGTGGGCGTCGTCACCGGCGTGCAGGCGATCTCGTGGCAGCAGGTGACGCTGCACGGTCGCGCCGCGCACGCCGGCACCACCCCGACCGACCTGCGGATCGACGCCGGTCTGGCCGCCGCCCAGGTCGTCGTGCACGTGCGCGAGATGGTGGAGTCGGGCCGGTACGGGCAGCTGCGCGCCACCGTCGGGCGGATCACCGTCTCCCCCGGGCTGCCGAACGTCGTGCCCGACCGCGCGGAGCTGACCGTCGACCTGCGCAACCCCGACGACGCCCACCTGGCCGTGGCCGAGCGCGACCTCGCCGGTTTTCTCGCCGACCTGCCCGACCGCCAGCCGGGGTTGCGCGTCGAGACCGCCCGGATGGCCCGGACCGCGCACGTGCCGTTCGACGAGTCGGTGCAGCGCGAGATCGAAGCGGTCGCGGCCGACCTCGGGATGCCGACGCGCCGGCTCATGTCCGGCGCCGGCCACGACGCACAGGAGATCGCCGTGATCGCGCCGACCGCGATGATCTTCGTGCGCGGCCAGCACGACGGGATCTCACACAACCCGCGGGAGTACTCCACGCCGCAGGACTGCGAGGCCGGCGTCACCGTGTTGGCGAACACGGTGCTGCGGTTGGCCCGGCGCCCGGATTGATAAATTGGTCGCGTGGCCATGGAACTCCAGGGAGTCAACCGACAGACGCTGCGCGAGCAGGTGCTCGACCTGCTGCGCGCCGCGATCACCAGCGGCCGGCTCCCGCTGGGCTCGTCGCTCATCGAGACCGATTTGGCCTCGACCTACGGCGTGAGCCGCGGCACGGTGCGGGAGGCGTTGCGCGAGCTGCAGGCCGCGGGTCTCGTCGCCGGAGACAGCCGGGGCAAGCTGCACGTGCGTACCCCCGGACGACGCGAGATCGCCGAGCTGTTCCGGGTGCGCGGGGCCCTCGAGGGCCTGGCCGTCCGCGAGATCGTTCGCTCCGACCGGCTCGCCGACGCGGCCGCCGACCTGCGCGCGCACCTGCCCGCCGACAGCGGCGACTTCACCGAGCGGATGAACGCCGACCTCGCCTTCCACGAACGCCTCGTGCAGCTCAGCGAGAACGCGACGCTGCTGACGCTGTGGAAGGGCCTGGAAGATCGCATGCGCATCATCTTCTTCGCCGGAGACGGTCCCGAAGGCTCGCCCCTCATGACGTACGCCCAGCACGAGCCGATCGTCGACGCCATCGCCTCCGGCGACCTGCGCGCCGCCCACGACACCCTCCTGGCGCACATGGAGGAGGCCGCCCACCGCTGGGCCGCCCAGCCGCTGTCCGCGGCCCCCATCGACTGACGGCGCTCATCACCTCGGCCCAGCGTCACGGAGCCACCCTCACCTCGGCTCGACTCAGCCTCACGGCGCCCCTTCGCGCACCCCTCCTCGCCTTTCCCGATCGACCGCAATTCCCACTTACCCGTTGACTGTCAACAGTCAACACTGCCATACTCGTCCCAGCCGATCACCGCAGATCGCAGGAAAGGACAGAGTGTGATGCAAGTGCAGTCCCCCGCACACCAACGCACCGCCGTCGTCACCGGAGCCGGGTCGCCGCGCGGCATCGGCCTCGCCACGGCGCGCCGGTTCGCCCAGGAGGGATGGGCGGTCGTCGTCACCGACCTCAACGCCGAGGGCGTCGCCGCGTCCGCGCAGACCCTCGCCGACGAATTCGACGTGCCGGTCCTCGGCGTCGCCAGCGACGTCGCCGACCCCGCCAGCGTGGCGGCGCTCGCCGAGCAGGTCGCCGCCTCCGACCTGCCGCCCGTCGGCGCGGTCGCCAACATCGCCGGAATCCCCTCGCCCTCCTCGTTCCTCGAGATGGGCATCGAGGAGTGGAACCGGGTCATCGCCGTCAACCTCACCGGCGACTTCCTGGTCGCCCAGGCCTTCGTGCCGCAGATGATCGAGAACGGATACGGCCGGGTCGTCAACATGTCGTCGGTCACCGCCCAGCACGGCGGCGGGGTGTTCTCCAAGACGGGGTACGCCGCGGCCAAGGCCGGGGTCATCGGGCTCACCAAGGGCATGGCCCGCGAACTGGCCCAGTACGGCATCACGGTCAACGCGGTGGCGCCCGGCGTCGTCGACACCGACATCCGCGTCGGATCCAGCGAGGAGAACGAGAAGGCCCTGTCGGCCGCGGTGCCGCTCGGGCGCCAGTGCCGGCCCGAGGAGATCGCCGCCCTGTACGTCTGGCTCTCCAGCGAGGACGCCGGCTACATCACCGGCACCACGCAGAGCATCAACGGCGGCACGTACGTCTACTGACGCAGGAGAGACGATGAACGCAATCAAGGAAACCAACCGCGACAAGGATCTGCAGACCCGCGTCAAGGAGCTCACCGACGCCGCCTACCGCGTGCGCATGGGTGTGCTCGACGAGGGCGAGGCGCAGGGCGAGGGCTACGTCGGGCAGGCGCTCGGCGCCGCCGACATCATGGCCGCGCTGTACGGCGACGCGATGCGCTACCAGCCCGGCGACCCCGACTGGGAGGACCGGGACCGGCTCCTCATGTCGGTGGGGCACTACGCACTGCTGCTCTACGCCGGCCTCGCCGAAGCCGGGGTCATCCCGTTCGACGAGCTGGGCACCTACGCCGCCGACGACTCGCGGCTGCCGATGTCGGCGATGTCGACCTACACCCCCGGAGTCGAGATCTCCGGCGGCTCGCTCGGCCACGGACTCGGGCTCGGGGTGGGCACCGCGCTCGGCCTGCGTCACCAGGGCAAGACCGATCAGAAGGTGTTCGTGCTGTTCAGCGACGGCGAACTCGACGAGGGCTCGACGTGGGAGGCCGCGATGTCCGCCTCCAACTGGCAGACCGGCAACCTCATCGCCCTCGTCGACATGAACGGCATGCAGGCCGACGGCCGCACCGCTGACGTGCTCTCGATCGACACCGCCTCCCAGGCCAAGGCGCAGGAGCACCGTTGGGAGTCGTTCGGCTGGCACACCCAGCGCGTCGACGGCAACGACCTCGAGGCGCTGCTCACCGCGCTCGACGCCGCGACCGACGAGGCGTCGGCCCAGGGCCGGCCGCACATCATCATCTGCGACACGAAGCTGGGCAAGGGCGTGCCGATGCTCGAGACCCGCGAGAAGCTCCACTTCATGAAGATCGCCGCCGAAGAGTGGCCCGTCTGCAAGCAGCAGCTCACGGACGGTTACGAGGGGAAGGATGCGCGATGACCTCCGCACCTGAGAAGAAGCAGCCGCCGCTGCGGTCCGCGGCCATGATCGCCTCGATCGCCGACCCGGGCATGCGCACGACGAAGGCACCGTTCGGGGAGGCGCTCGTGGCGGCCGCGGAGAAGGACGAGCGGATCGTCGGGCTCTCTGCCGACCTCAGCAAGTACACCGACCTGCACATCTTCGCGCAGGCCTACCCGGACCGCTTCTACCAGATGGGCATGTCCGAGCAGGCGCTGATGATGGCGGCCGCGGGCATGGCGCAGACCGGTCTCGTGCCGTTCGCCTCGACCTACTCGGTGTTCGCGACCCGCCGGGCGTACGACTTCATCTGCCTCGACATGGCGGAGCCGGAGCTCAACGTCAACATCGTCTGCGCGCTGCCGGGGCTGACCACCGGGTACGGTCCGTCGCACCAGGCCACCGAAGACGTGGCGATCCTGCGCGGGATGCCGAACCTGACGATCGTCGACCCGTGCGACGCCGTCGACCTCGAGCAGGCCGTGCCGCAGCTGGCCGCCTCCCCCGGCCCGACGTACACCCGCCTGTTGCGCGGGGCGGTGCCGCGGATCCTCGACGACTACGACTACTCCTTCGAACTGGGCAAGGCCAAGGTGGTGCGCCCGGGCGACGACGTCGTGTTCGTCTCCAGCGGGCTCATGACGATGCGCGGCCTGCTCGCCGCCGAGGAGCTGGCCACGCAGGGCATCAACGTCTCCGTCGTGCACGTCGCGACGATCAAGCCGTTCGACGCCGAGACCGTGCTGCGCGAGATCGACACGGACCGCGCGGTGTTCACGCTCGAGAACCACACGGTGGTCGGCGGGTTGTTCGAGGCGGTCGCGGGCGAACTCGCCCGTCGGGGCCTGGGCAAGAAGATCAACCCGATCGCGTTGCCGGACGAGTTCATCGACGCCGGCGCGCTGCCGACCCTGCACGACCGGTACGGCCTGTCGACGCAGGCGGTCGTCGACCGGGTCACGCGGGAGCTGCGAGGCTGACGCGCAGCCGGACTGCCGAACGGGCCGGTCGTATCGACCGGCCCGTTCGCGGCGTCTGCGGGAGCCACCGTTCGGACTATCACCACGCTCACCCCCGACGGGAGCGGAACGCTGTGACCAGGCCTTTCTTCGCCAGCGCCTCGACCGGCCGACCGCGGTGATAGTCCGAGCGGTGTCCACAGCCCTGTGGAAAACCCGCCGAGGCTACGGCGTGATGATGACCTTGTTGGCGGACTTGTCGGAGCGCACGGTGTCCAGGGCGGTGCCGTAGTCGTCGAGGCCGAAGCGATGCGTGATGATGCCGTCGGTGCGGGCGCGGCCGGCGCGAAGGGCGGCGAGCGCCTGCGGGAACGACTCGATCTCGGCGAACGACCCCTTGATCGTGATCTCGCGGCGGAACACGTCGTAGGGCGAGATGGAGATCGTCGCCGACTCGTCGGCGACGCCGTAGAACACGGCGGTGCCGCCGTTGCGGGTCATCGGCACGAGGGCTTCGGCGATGGCGGGCACGCCGGTGGCGTCGACGACGATGTCGTAGCCGGAGCCGCCGGCGAGTTCGCGCAGCTTCTCGAGGTCGCCGGGCAGGTCGCCGCGGTTCATCGTGTACGAGTCGTCGACGCCGAGGTCGACCGCGGTGTCGAGCTTGAACTGGGTGGGCGCCGCGATGCGCACGTGCGAGGCGCCGGCCGCCTTGAGCAGCTGGGCCAGGATGATGCCCGTCGGTCCGGCGCCGAAGACGAGGGCGGTGGAGCCGTGCCGCGGGGCGATGACATCGATGCCGTGGGCCACGCACGACGTGGGCTCGGTGAAGACCGCCGTCTCGACGGGCAGCCCCTCGGCGGAGAACACCTGGGCGACGGGGGCGAGCACGAACTCGGCGAAGCCGCCGGGCAGGGTGGAGCCGATGCCGCTGAAGTTGCCGCACAGCAGCCGGCGCCCCTCGCGGCAGTATTCGCAGCTGCCGCAGGCGGCGTTGGGGTTGATGACGACCTGCTCGCCGACCTCGAAGTCGTCGACACCCTCGCCGAGCGCATCGACGAGGCCGACGGTCTCGTGGCCGGGGGTCATCGGGTACACGGCGAGAAACTGGCCCTCGTGCAGATGCAGGTCGGTGCCGCACACGCCCGCGGCGAGCACCTTGATGCGCACCTCGCCCGGGCCCGGCTCGGGGACCGGCACGTCGGTGACGGTGAAGCTGCGGGGTGCGTCGTAGACGACAGCCTTCATCTCAAACTCCCTCGATTGATTGCCACCCTGCGCGGCAGCGCGCACGGACTCGGCTGGGTTCGACGCTAGTGGCGCCCGGTGTGCTCACGGGGCGCAACCGAGGGGGTAACGAAGATTTATCCCGCCGCGACGGCGGCGGCGACGACCGCGCGGCGGCGGGCGGGATCGACGAGCAGATCGACCGTGTCGGTGAGCTGTTCGACCGAGCCGATCCCGGGCGGGAGGGTGGGCACGGTCGGCCCGCCCGGCCCGGTGGGCCTGGTGGGCCCGGTGGGCCTGGTGGGCACGGCGCAGGTCGGCTCGGCTGAGGCTTGCTCGGCCGCCAGGGCGGGGATGATCTCCGGGGCGATCTGCAGGTAGGGCCGGTCCCAGAACGCGGCGGTGGCACGCGGCGCCGAGCGGCCGAGACCGGCGGACTCCTGCCGGTCGAGGAGCGCGTCGAGCGCACGGGCGCAGGCGGACTGCCGGTCGGCCCAGGCGTCGGCGTCGAGCATGGCGTCGACGTGGGTGCGCAGCGGTTCGACGCCGGGGAGGCGGTCGAAGAGGGTGCCGCGCCACTTCGAGTAGGGGGCCCAACGCTTGGAGAGCACGAACGTGAGGTGCATGACGACGCCGGCCAGTCGCGCGGCGATGAGCCGGGAGCCGGTCTCGTCGCCACGGTCGGCGGCCCGGCTCATCAGGGGTAACTCCTGGTCGAGGCGCTGCCAGCCGGCGGCGATGACGTAGCGCCAGATGTCGTCGGGGTACCACGCGAGGGCGTCCCGTCGGCGTGTCAGCTCCCCGGTGCGGTCGACGAAGACGGGTCCGGCGATGACCTCGAGCACGGCCTGTCCGGTGAGACTGAGCCAGTCGACGGGCCCCGGGGCGTCGACCGGATCGAACCCGAGCCGATCGAGCACGAAGCCGCGGGGGGTGTCGACATCGACGCGGTGGCGCGTTCGGCTCGACCCGGTGAACGTGAATCTCGTCGGCAAGCCGAGGAATTCGGTCGGCAGGTCGGCCTCGAGCGCGGCGTCGACGGGCCCGCGCAGTTCGTCCGGAACGAACAGGCTCAGTCGCGGCCCCCAGTCGTGATCGCGCGACATCGCATCGTCGAGTCCGAGCACCTCGGAGCCGTGGCCGAGGCGCCCCGCCGCGTACGGCAGCCGCGGCCAGCGGGCGAGCAGCAGCGGCCGCACCGCCTCCTCGTGGAAGCGGCGCGAGAGCTCGCTGCCGGTGAGGCTGTGGGCGGCCGTCATTCAGCGCGACCCGACCGCGCCGGTGATGCCGGGCCTGCGTCGGACCCTGTGCCGGGCCCGGCGTCGGGCGCTGCGTCTGGCCTATCTGTCAGCTGCGTCGGGCCCTGCCAGCCGACGAGGTCGGGGTGGTGCGCGGCGGCGACGTCGGGGTGGGCGCGCAGCCGCGACTTCAGGCTGTTGGCGCCGTAGCAGTCGAACAGTCGGTTGTCCGCCTGTTCGCTGACCCCGCCGGATCGCGCAGCGAGTTCGGCCAGATGGGGCGGCAGCTCCAGCGGGGCGAACCGCGCGGACAGGCCGGGCGCGTGGAAGAACGGGATCGAGAGTCGTTCGCGATCGCCGGGGCGCAGCACGCGGTGCTCGGTGGCCTTGAGCAGGCCGCCGGTGGCGACCTCGAGCAGTTCGCCGATGTTGACGATGAACGCGCCGGGCAGCGGGTCGGCGTCGATCCACCGGCCCTGGTGCTCGACCTGCAGGCCGCGCGTGCCCGGCTCCGGGAGCAGGAGGGTGAGCACCCCGGCGTCCTTGTGTCCGCCGACGCCCTGGCCCTGCGTGTCGGTGTCGGTGTCGGTGCCGGTGCCCGTGTCGGTGCCGGAGGCGGGGTAGCGCACGATCTTCAGCAGCGGTGCGGGGCGGTCGGCGAACGCGTCGTCCCAGACGTCGGGTCGCTGGCCGAGGGCGGTGGCCCACAGTCGCAGCAGCCGCATGCCCACCTGCGACAGGTCGCGCTGCCAGGCCTGTACGACCGGCAGGTCGTCGGCGAGGGCGGCGGGCCACAGGTTGGGACCCTGCAGCACGTACCAGGGCTCGTCGGCGGGCACGTCGATCGCGGGGCGTTCGATGCCGACGTCGATCTGCTCGCGCCAGTCGACGCGGCCGCGGGTCAGCTCGCCGCCGAGGCGGGTCCAGCCGCGAAAGTGCGGGCTGCGCAGCATCTCGACCTCGCGCTTGGCCTCGTCCGGCAGCGCGAACAGGCGGCGCGCGACGTCGAACATCTGCGCCTCCCGCTCGGCCGAGATGCCGTGGCCGACGAGGTAGAAGAAGCCGACCTCGTGGCTGGCCGCGAACAACTCCGCCCGCAGCGACTCGACCTGCCCGGCGTCGTCGGCGCGCGCGAGGTCGATGACGGGCAGCGCCGCCTGGGCGACGTCCGAAACGGAATCGGTGCGCTGGGCCATGGATTCAGCCTAGGACCGCCGCGACGTCGACCTCGCGGGCCTGTTCGACGTAGCGGCACAGGGCGTTGACGGCGCGCAGCTGCTCGGGCGTGGCGACGGGGGCGTCGAGGAGGGCCGGTGAGGCGACGACGATCGCGAGGGCCTTGGCGCGGCTGATCGCGACGTTGAGGCGATGGATGTCGAAGAGGAAGCCGACGCCGCGGGGCGCGGTGTCGGCCGTGGACGACGCCATCGAGTAGATGACGACCGGCGCCTGCCGCCCCTGGAACTTGTCGACCGTGCCCGCGCGCACCCCCGGCGGCAGCACGGCGCGTAGCCGCGCCACGTGGGCGTTGAAGGGCGCGACGACGAGCACGTCCGCGGGCGTCATCGGGTGCATCACCCCGTCGGAGTCGGTGAACGTGCCGGTCAGCAGCCGCTCCACGAGCCCGGCGACCACCCGGGCCTCGGTCTCGCTGTCGGCCGAGCACCCCTCGTGCGGGCAGGGCGCCCAGACCAGTCCCGAGCCGGCCATCGGGTCTGTGGCCGGCGCGTCGCCCCGCTCGTCAGCGGCCGGGCCGCCGCCCGGCGACGACGTCGACTCGCTGCCCGGCGACCCCACCGCGCCGCCGCCCGTCGGCCTCACCGGGTCGGCGCCCGTCGGCCCCACCGGGTCGCCGCTCGTCGGCCCCACCGCCTCACCGGGCAGGTCGATGCGTTGGCGCTCCCGGTCGGGGGCACCGAGCAGCCGTTCCTCGTACGACAACTCGGAGACGAACCGGGCGAGCTCGGGGTGCATCCGGTAGGTGCGGTCGAGGAACACACCGCGCTCGGGCGGCACCGTGTCGTGCAGCACCCCGTCGACGGTGAGCAGATGCTCCAGCGCCGAGACCCCGCCTCCGTCGGGGTGCGCGGCCTGGGTGGGCTGGGTCAACTGCTGCGGGTCGCCGAGCAGCACCAGCCCCCGGGCGGCGGCCGGCGCGACCGCCACCGCGTTGGCCAGCGAGAACTGCCCGGCCTCGTCGATGACGAGCACGTCGACCGCGCCGGCGAACTCCTCGCGCGCCCACAGCCAGGCGGTGCCGCCGACGAGCGCGACCTCGCCGTCGGCCAGTCCCTGCGCGATGTCGGCCGGCTGACCCACCCCGCGCACCAGGCCCGCCGGCTCGTCCGCGTCGGAGCCGCCCGCCGCGGCTGCCGCGTGCGCCACGGCTGCGGCAGGCGCCACGGCCGCCGCAGGCGCCACGGCTGCGGCAGGCGCTACGGCTGCGGCGGCGCCCGGATCGGCCTCTGCAGGTCGCGCGGACCCTGCGGCCCCGGCAGCCTCCGGCTCCCCGTCACCGGTCGAGGCCGCCGAATCCGACGAGCCGGCGAGTCGCACCTCCGTGCCGCCTCCCCCGCGGGACGAGGCGGTCTTGTGCCACGCGGGCCGCTTCACCTCCTCGAGGAGGTTGAGGATCACCGAGTGCGACTGCGCGGTCACCCCGACGCGCAGCCCGTCGTCGAGCAGCCCGCGGATCAGCGCCGCCGCCGCGGTCGTCTTGCCGGTACCCGGCGGCCCCTGCACCGCGAGCACCTGCCCGTCGAGCCCGCGCCCGACGCGCACGACGACGTCACCCGCGGTCTCCCCCGGGCGCCATTCCAGCGCGTCGGCAGGCGGCACCACCGGCTCCAGCAGGCGCGTGCCCATCGTCGACACCCCCGCCAGCAGCGCCCGACCCGTGCGCTGGATCGAGTCGCGCAACACCTGATCCTGAATCGGCGCGGGCACCCCCGCGGCCCGTGCGCGCACCGGCTCCTTGCGCGCGGCGCGCTTGAACTCCGCCCACCCGGAGACGGGGTCGACGGCGTGCAGGGTGCCCATGCCCTCGAGCGTGTCGACGCTGGGCAGGCTGTCGCCGGGGCGGCCGCTGTAATCCTGCGGGGGCAGCGGGTAACGCCACACCTTCGAGGAGACGCGGCCGCGCTTGTCGAGCAGGTCGGCGACGTGCACCGGCTCCCCGAGGTCGGCGAGGGCCTTGGGATCGGCGACCAGCTCGTCGGTGGCCAGCTGACCGAACCGGAAGTACTCCCACCAGGCCGGTCGCTGCTCGCGCCGGTGCCAGCCGACGCACGCGGCGGCCAGCGGGTGGCCGGCCTCCCGCAGCCGCTGCGCGAGCTCGTCCTCAGCGGCGATCCGCGCGAGCAGTTCCGAGTCGGCCTCCGGCTCGGAACCAAGGCCCGAGCCCAAACCCGCGACCGCGACCGTCGGCCGCGGCACCTCCCGACCGCTGTTCACCAGCTCGGCGCGCCGCTCCTCGAGCCAGTCGTGCAGCGCGAGCGTGGAGAGCACGTCCTGCCGGTTGTACTCCGCGATCGCGTCGAGAATCGCCTGCTCGCCCGAGGTCAGCCAGCGCTCGTACTCGACGACCGAGCTCAGTGCGTCGGCCACCTCGCCCTGCGCGGCCGTGCGCGTGTGCTGCCAGTAGAACGCCTCGAGCTTCTTGATCGAGTACGAACCCTTGCTGATCCGCAGCCCCTGCCGCACCACCGCGTACAGGTCGACGAACACCCCGGCCCGCAGCAGCTCGTCGAACTCCGCCTCCCG
>JBDIAM010000033.1:0-17203 GCA_039812445.1 Piscicoccus intestinalis
GCCACGCTCGGGCCCGGAACCCGACCCGGGGCCTGGCGGCGGATCCGGTCCCGCCCCGGAGCCGCCCACCGCTTGGCCGCCACGAAATCCTTCACCCACCCCGGAGGTGCCTTCGGCGCCGGCGCCTTCGCGCCCGCGCCATCACGCAGATCCACCCTCCCACGGGCATCACCCGGCGGCACCGGCGGCGGCACCGGCGACACAGCGCCCGCCGGCACCCCCGCGCCGAACGCCACCAGAACCGCCACCGACACCCCAGACAACCCCGACACCACGCGCGAACGACCCGCCATGACAGCCTCCCTCGGCCTGTCCCCCATACCAACCCGGCCCGCACCAGCGCGAACCCGGCCAAAGCCCTGAAAAACCAGAAACCGTGAAACCCCCTGAGTCAGGCTCACCCCACGCCCGGCCGCCGCGCCAGCAACCTGAACGAATCCATACCAACCCCGGCAGAAAACCTTTGGGAACCATCGCAATAACGCTGTCAGTGGCCCGATCGCCCCGTGAGAGCTGCTGTTCGCGCCGCAGCCCTGACTACGACACGCAGTTTCACGGCCGTTCTCGCGGGTTTGTGAGGGCAGCCGGGCCAGCTGT
Source organism: Piscicoccus intestinalis (assembly GCA_039812445.1). Classification (GTDB taxonomy): domain Bacteria; phylum Actinomycetota; class Actinomycetes; order Actinomycetales; family Dermatophilaceae; genus Kineosphaera; species Kineosphaera intestinalis_A. Next base: position 598 of record JBDIAM010000033.1, read on the forward strand.
CTGGCGGCGGGCGTCAGCTGGGTTTCACCGCTCGGACTATCACCGCAGTCACAGGGTCGGCAGCCCCGAGCTTCTGACCAGCACATTTGCTCATGGGCGTGGGTCTCGGACTGACGCGGCGATAGTCCGAGCGGTGTCCACAGGGGGCTGTGGACAACTGTTCGACATGCCTTGCACCCTCGGACGGCTGGCTCATCGACCGCCGCCAGGGGTGACACAGCAGACGCATAGCCTCGGGGCGGAATGTCAGTGACATGGACATCGCCATCGCACGACGCATCGAGAATCTGCGTCCGCCGCGCGTGAAGCCCTTGTGGCGTTCGCGCGACGGGCACTCCGCCACCGAGGTGGCCGTCCCCGCCGACACCCGCGAGGCCACCGCCTCCGGGCTCGGCGTCGACGCCACCCGCCTTCGCGACCGGCCCCGCGCCCAGCAGCTCTCGCTGGCCGCGCTGCTGCTCGGCACACTGGTTTTCTGGCTGTACGGGCTGAGCGCCAACGGGTACGCCAACTCGTTCTACTCGGCGGCCGTGCAGGCCGGGTCGCAGAGCTGGGAGGCGTTCTTCTACGGCTCCTCCGACGCGGCGAACTCGATCACCGTCGACAAGCCGCCGGCCTCGCTGTGGGCGATGGCGCTGTCGGTGCGGATCTTCGGGCTCAACAGCTGGGCGATCCTCGTGCCCGAGGTGCTCATGGGCGTGGCGACCGTCGCCCTCGTCTACGCCGGCGTGCGCCGCTACTTCGGCCACGCCGCGGGCCTGCTCGCCGGCACCGTGCTCGCGCTCACCCCCGTCGCGACGCTGATGTTCCGGTTCAACAACCCCGACGCGCTGCTCGCGCTGCTGCTCACCGCCGCGTGCGTCGCGACGATGCGGGCCATCGAGAAGGCCAGCCCGCGCTGGCTCATGCTCGTCGGCGTGCTGCTCGGCTTCGGCTTCCTCACCAAGACCCTGCAGGCCTTCCTCGTGCTGCCGGTGCTCGGCCTGACCTACCTCATCGCCGCCCCCACGACGCTGGGCAAGCGCCTCGCGCACTCGCTCGCCGCGCTGGCCGCGATGATCGTCGCCGGAGGCTGGTGGGTCGCCATCGTCGAGCTCGTGCCCGCCTCCATGCGCCCGTACATCGGCGGCTCGCAGACCAACTCGTTCCTCGAGCTGACCTTCGGCTACAACGGCCTCAACCGCATCGACGGCAACGCCGACGGCTCCGTCGGCGGGGGCATGGGCCCCAACGCCGGCACCGGCTCCATCTGGCGCATGTTCAGCTCGGCGATCGGCGGGCAGATCTCCTGGTTCATCCCCACCGCGCTGCTCTTCCTCGTCGTCGGCTTGTGGCTGACCCGCAAGGCCCCGCGCACCGACCTGACCCGCGCCGCCTACCTCGTGTGGGGTGGCTCGATGGTCGTCACCGGCCTGGTGTTCTCCCTCATGCAGGGCATCTTCCACGAGTACTACACAGTGGCCCTGGCGCCGTACATCGCCGCGATCGTCGGCATGGGCGCGGCCGCCGCGTGGCAGCGCTCGACGCAGCCGGGTCGGAGCCGCACCGGCTCCTACGCGCTGGCCGCGGGGGTCGCGATGGCCGCGACGTGGAGCTTCTTCCTGCTGACCCGCGTCGACGCGTACGGCCCGCTGCGCTACCTCGTCTTCGGAGTCGGGATGGCCGCCGCCTTCCTGCTGTTCGTCAGCACCCGGCTGCACCGCCGGTTCGTGCCGGTCGTGCTCGCCGCTGCGCTGCTCGCCAGCCTCGCCGGCCCCGCGGCCTACAGCGTCTCGACCGTGACCAGCGCGCACTCCGGCTCGATCGTCACCGCCGGGCCGAGCAGCGGCATGGGCGGCCCGGGTGGCATGGGCGGCGGTCAGGGCGGCCCCGGCGGCCAGATGGGCACCCCGCCCGCGATGCCCGGCTCCCAGAACGGCACCACGAACGGCACGAGCCAGAACGGCACCAGCCAGGACGGCATGGGCGGCCCCGGCGGCGGCATGAGCGGCCTGCTCAACGCCACGGAAGCCAGCAGCGAGGTCGTCTCCGCACTGCAGAGCAACGCGAGCAGCTACACGTGGGTCGCCGCGGCGATCGGCAGCCAGAACGCCGCGGGCCTGCAGCTCGGCAGCGGCGAGCCGGTCATGGCGATCGGCGGATTCAACGGCTCCGACCCGAGCCCGACGCTGGCGCAGTTCCAGCAGTACGTGCAGAACGGTCAGATCCACTACTTCCTCGCCGGCGGCCAGTTCGGCGGCCAGAACGGCGGCTCGGACGACGCGTCGCAGATCAGCGAGTGGGTGCAGGCCAACTACACCCAGGTGACGATCGACGGCACGACGTTCTACGACCTCACCGCCCCCGTCAGCGCCTCCTGACCCCCGGCCCCCCTGACCCCCTGGCCGAAGGCTGCCCTTTCGGCCGAGGGCTAGGGCTGTAGCAGGAGCCCTCGACCGAAAGGGCAGCCTTCGGCCGCTTGAGGCGTCGGCCGCTTGAGGCGCCGGCCCCCTTCCCGAGACACCGCACATCCCGCCGACCACGGCCGGCACCCGAAACCCTTGAAAGGAATCCTGATGAGCACCACCTCGACCGTCCGGCCCGTGCTCGACGTCGTCATCCCCGTGTACAACGAGCAGGCGGGGGTAGGCCCCTGCGTGCGGCGCCTCACCGAGCACCTGCAGACGACCTTCCCCTACCCGTGGCGCGTGACGATCGCCGACAACGCGAGCACCGACGCCACCCTCGAGGTCGCGCGCCGCATCGCCGCCACCGACGAGCGGGTGCGGGTGGTGCACCTGGCCGCCAAGGGCCGCGGTCGGGCGCTCAAGCAGGTGTGGACCGCCTCCGACGCGCACATCCTCGCCTACATGGACGTCGACCTCTCGACCGACCTCGACGCGCTGTGGCCGCTGGTCGCCCCGCTGATGTCGGGCCACTCCGACCTGGCGATCGGCAGCCGGCTGGCGCCCGGGGCCCGGGTCGTGCGCGGCGCCAAGCGCGAATTCATCTCCCGCAGCTACAACCTGCTGCTGCGCACCGGCCTCGACGCGGGCTTCACCGACGCCCAGTGCGGCTTCAAGGCGATCCGCGCCGACGTCGCCGCGCAGCTGCTGCCGCACGTGCAGGACACCGCGTGGTTCTTCGACACCGAACTGCTCGTCATCGCCCAGCGCTGCGGGCTGCGCATCGCCGAGGTGCCGGTCGACTGGTACGACGACCCCGACAGCCGGGTCGACGTCACCCAGACCGCGCTCGATGACCTCGCCGGCATGCGCACCCTGCGCCACCGGCTGGCCACCGGCGACATCCCGGTCGAGCAGATCGCCGCCGCGATGGGCCGCGGCCGGCTGCGCGGCGGGCTGGGCCGGGAGATCGGCCGGTTCGCCGGAGTCGGGGTGGCCAGCACCGTGCTGCACCTCGGGCTCTTCGCGCTACTCGGCGCCAGCGGCATGGCGCTGCAGCTGGCGAACACCCTCGCGCTCGTCATCGCGACGATCTTCAACACCGGCGCCAACCGCCGCTTCACGTTCGGCACGCGCGGCCGCGCGGGCGCCCTGGAGCTGCAAGCCCAGGGCCTGGCGATCTTCGCGCTGACCTGGGCGTTCAGCTCGGCAGCCATCTGGGCCCTCGGCGTGCTCGTCCCGCAGGCGCCGACCGCGGTCGCCACGGCCGTCGTCGGGCTCGCCAACGTCGCCGCGACCGTCGTGAAGTTCGTCGCCTTCCGCTCCCGGCTGCGCCCCTGTGGCGACGGCAACTTCGAACCGGAGCCGGTCACTGAGCCGGCCATGCAACCGGCCGCTGAGCCGGACCGCCCGCTGCAGGCCCGCGACGAATCCCGGACCGCGCAGATGCGCGACCCGCAGGCCGACGCCACGTCGTCGCAGTGCCCGCTCTCGCCGGTCGACTGGAGCGCCCTCGGAATCCACCCCCGGGCCCAACTCGATGCCCAGTTCGATGCCCAGTTCGACGCCGGCTCCCGGGTCCGCGTCCAACCCGAACAGGCGCGGGCACGGAGGCGGCCCGGTGAACGACCCACCGCGGGATCGTCAGACTCGATCCAGCCGGTGGCCGCAGGATAGGAGGCGTGTGGAGCGCGAACCCCCTCGACGGAATCGACCTGAGCGTCCTGGAGTTTCTCGCCTCCCACCGCAATCCGGTTGTCGACCTGGTGCCCGTGACGCTCGGCGTCGCGGGCACCGACGTCGTCACGATGGCGGTGCTCCAGACGCTCGCACTGGTCATCGCGCTGTTCGCGCGCGCCTGGCGACAGCTCGCCGCGGTGGTGCTGGCCGTCGGGATCGCCGGGACGGGGGTCAGCGCCCTCAAGGACGTCATCGCCCGCCCGCGCCCGCCCGCCGACCTGACGATGCTGGCCGGCGAGGGCTTCGCGTTCCCCTCCACGCACGCCGCGTTCACGTCGGCCGCCGCGACCGCGTTCGTCGCCGTCACCGCCTGGCGCTCGCGCCGCGCCCGGGCGGTCGTCACCGCGCTGCTCGGCGCCGCCGTCGCGCTCGTCGGCTTCTCGATGGTCTACCTCGGCTCGCACTGGGTCAGCGACGTGCTCGTCGGCTGGCTCATCGGGGTGCCGCTCGGAGCCGGTCTCGGGCGCCTGCTGCGCCGCCGCCCCCGCGCCGACGGCGAGGCGCTGCCGTCGCGGGGGTCGACGGGATCGAGGGGGCCGACAGACGAAGACGCTCCCGTGAGCGATCACGGGAGCGTCTGACGGCGGAGGCGGAGGGATTTGAACCCTCGATGGGGTTTAACCCCCAAACCCGCTTAGCAGGCGGGCGCCATAGACCGGACTAGGCGACGCCTCCACGCTGTCGAAACGCCAGAACCCCACGGGCGACGACAGCAGACGCCAGGCTACCGGAGCGCCCAGCGCGACCCCAAATCAACTCCGGCGCAGTTCACGCGGGCCGTCCGACCGGCCCCTGACCAGCGGCCGGTCAGGCCGTCAACGGCCCGACGCGGCCCCTAACAGCGGCCGTTCAGGCCCGATGCCGATACTGGGGGAGGTTCACCGAAGACATCGCCGGTCGATCAGCCTGCCGGCCACGTTCCCGACGGCGCCTGTGCTGCGCCACGCCGAGAGTTCTCCACACATCTGCCCGGGTCACGCCGTATGGGCATGATGGAGAGGGCCTGACCTGCATTGAGCTGCATCGAGCTGCACGGGGGTGGTCGAGGCCGGCGAGACGAGGATTGATGAGTCACCTTCCGCACGATCGCTACGTGACGCCGACGACGATCCCTAAGGTCGACGCCGGTGTACGTCGCGCGCCCGCGCACGCGGTGACCCCACCGGCTCCGGACCCGCGCGGGTACCGACGCTTCCTCGGTCTCACCGCACTCGGCACGCTGCTGCCGGGGTCGGGTCTGCTCCTCGCGGGGCGCCGCAAGAGCGGTGGCGCGCTGCTCGCAGCCGTTGTCGTCATCATCGTGGGCGCGGCGATCTACCTGACCGTCCGGGGCCGCGAGGGCGCGCTCGCGCTCGCGCTCGACCCGACGTTCCTGACCACGCTGGCGATCGGCGCCGTCGTGGCGCTCGTCGTGGTCGTGGCCTCCGTCGTGTGGACCGGCGTCATCACCTGGCCGCGACCGGCCGGGCGGTGGATGCACGCGCTGGCCACGGTCACCGTCGGCCTGCTGTGCGCGGTGCTCGTGGCGCCCGCCGCCATCGGAGTCCGCGACGTCGCCGCCCACCGCGACCTGCTGACCTCGCTGTTCAACCAGTCCGGATCGCAGCTCGCCGGCGGCCCCAACCCGTGGGCGAACACGCCGCGCGTCAACGTCATGCTCGTCGGCGCCGACTCCGAGGACGACCGTCAGGGCGTGCGGACCGACTCCATGATGCTGGCGAGCATCGACACCGCCACCGGGGACACGATCCTGTTCGGCCTGCCGCGCAACCTCGAGCGGGTGCCTTTTCCCGACACCAGCCCGCTGAAGACGATCTGGCCCGAGGGCTTCCGTTGCGCCCGCGACTGCCTGCTCAACGACGTGTGGATGGAGGGCGAGAAGCACAGCCACCTCTACCCCGGCAACCCGCGACCTGGCCTGACCGCCCTCAACGAGGCGGTCACGGGCGTGACGGGGCTGACCCCCGACTACGACATCGTCGTCAACATGGCGAGCTTCACCGCGCTCGTCGACGCGATGGGTGGAGTGGACATCACCGTGCGCGATCGCGTGCCGATCGGCGGCAAGGTGCAGAACGGGCGGATCGTGCCGGGCAGCATCCGGGGCTGGATCGAGCCCGGCCCGCAGCACCTCGACGGCTACCACGCGATGTGGTTCGCCCGAGGCCGCGCCACGACCGACGACTTCGACCGCATGCGTCGGCAGCGCTGCATGGTGGGCGCACTCGTGCGCCAGGTCAATCCCGCGATGATGCTGGAGCGCTACCCGGCGATCGCGCAGGTGGCCAAGGACAACATCTACACGAACATCCCGCAGCAGCACCTCGGGGCGTTCGCGCAGCTGGCGGTGCGCATGCAGCAGGGCACGATCCGGAGCCTGCCGTTCAGCAACCAGGTGGTCCGGGTCGGCAACCCCGACTACGACCTCATCCACCAGATGGTGCAGCAGGCCATCAGCGGCGGCCCGATGCCCGGCGAGTCGCCGACGACGGGGGCTGCGCAGACCGCCTCCCCGACGGATTCGGCCACGACGCGAACCGCCACCCCGACCGACGATTCGACGCAGACCTCGCCCGGTGCCACCCCGACGAGCACGACGACCACCGACGGTCTCGTCGACGTCGCCCAGGCCTGCTGAGCCGGCGCTACCCGGAGGCGGTCTCGTCGCTGTCGACGGAGACCGATGCGTCGGTCGGCGCCGCCGGTTCGGTGGTCTCGGCCGGTTCCCCGCGGCGACGGGCGACGGCGCTGCCCCGCCACCACGTGACGATCATGGCGGCGAGCACGCCGAGGGAGATGAGTCCGGCCCACACCGCGTACTGGCGCAGCAGCGGCACGGCGCGCTCGCCGATGGCGAGCCCGACGGCGACGCAGGCGAGCTGGCTCACGGTGGCGATGGCGAGGTCGACGAGCAGGAAGGTCCGCAGCCGCACGCCGGCGGAGCCGATGCCGGCGAGCACGACCTCACGGGCCACCGGTACGGGCACGTACGTCGCGGCGATGGCCAGCACCTGGTAGCGGCGCACGAGGGCCTCGGCGCGGGCGATCCGGCGGCGGGCGCGTTTCGTCGTGCCGCCGAAGCGTTCGAGCACCTGGCGACCCCACAGCCGCCCGGCCCACCAGTAGACCCAGTGGAACTTCATGATCGAGACGATCGCCACCGGCACGGGCCACCACAGGGTGGCCTCGCCCGTGCGGGCCAGCACGCCGAGGGCGATGAGCGCCAGCCGGGAGCCGGTGATGGCCGCCAGCGCCTCCGGAGACAGCGCCAGCAGCAAGGGCCGCAGCGGCAGGAAGATCAGGCCGTAGGCGATCGTCACGCTGATCGCCAGGGAGCACCACACCCGCGGGTCGCGCGACCGGCGGGGGCCGCCCGTGGCGGGGCCCGGCTCCGGTTCGTTCATCGGCACCGCCCGCGGTCGGCTCGTCCGGTACTGCGGTCGACGCTCCAGTCGTCGGGAACACCGTGGAGCTGAGTGGGCACAGCTGCCCGCACGCAGCCAGCGGCCCCCGGCGTGGTGCCGGGGGCCGCTGGGAAGCGTTGGTCTGAACGCCTGGTCAGAGCGTCAGAGAGGACGAACAGCGTCGGCCTGCGGGCCCTTGGGGCCCTGCGTCACCTCGAACTCGACGCGCTGCGCCTCGTCCAGGGAACGGTACCCGCTGGTCTGGATCGCGGAGTAGTGGACGAAAACGTCGGGGCCGCCGCCGTCCTGAGCAATGAAACCGAAGCCCTTTTCGGCGTTGAACCACTTGACGGTGCCCTGTGCCATGGGGAAAACAACTCTCTATCTTTGTTCGGCCAATGGACCCCACACTTCGTGGTGTCCAGGCTGCCGCATTACCCCACACGAGCGGGCCGGCGTCGGGATCTGTCCGCCGTCGACCGTGTTTTTCGCGAACTGCGAGGAACTGCACATGCAACCGCCGCCCACGCTAGCACGCGCCGGCGCGCGCACAGCGGCGCCGGGGCCCCGGCTGCACCGCCTCCCAGCGGATGTCGTCGCGGCAGGTCAGCGCCTCACGGGGCGAGGAGCGGCGACGATCGGCGCCGGATCCGGAACCGTCATCGATCTGAAACACACCTCACGGCCGGGTGGGCTGCGTGCCGATCGGGTCGGGCGTACCCGCACGTCGCGATGTGGAGACGACGACCCGGTCGTCGAAGGAGTCCACCCGGGGGCCGCGGCCCTGACACCCGCAGGATTCGCGGTGGGCGACGTCGCCTGCCAGCCGCAGCGTCTGCGCGGGGGCCTGCGGGTCGCTGAGCCGGCGGACGAGCAGCTGCACGGCGCGGGCCCCGATGGCGAAGCTGGGTTGGGCGATGGTCGTCAGGCGGGGGTGGAAGACGTCGGCCCACGGGAAGTCGTCGAAGCAGACGAGCGCCATCTGCCCGGGCACCTCGACGCCGGCCTCGCGCAGCGCCCGCAGGGCGCCGATCGTCATCGAGTCGTTGCCGATGAACACGCCGGTCGGGGCGGGGCGTTGCGCCAGGAGCTGCGCCATCGCGCGACGGCCGCCCTGCTCGGTGGAGTTGCCGTCGACGATGTACCGCTCGTCGATGCGCACCCCACGACGGCGGTGGGCGAGCCGGTAGCCCTCGAGCCGCTCGCGTGTGGTGCCCAATCCGGGGCGCCCGGCGATGATCCCGACGCGGCGGTGCCCGACCTGCAGGAGGTGCTCGACGACCGCGGCCGACCCGCTCTCGTTCTCCACACCGACCTGGTCGACGCGCATGTCCTGGAGACGGTCGATGACGACGAACGGCACCGAGTGCTCGTGCAGCAGGCGCAGGGCGGACCCCTGCCAGTTCGCGGTGGGGGCGATGATCATGCCACCGACGTGGTGGGCGAGCAGGTTGGCGACGACGCGTTCCTCCCGGTCCTCGTCGTCGCGGGTGTCGGACAACAGGAGTTGCATGCCTTGCCGACGGGACTCCTCCTCAATGCCGGCGACGAGTTCCTGGCCGTACATGCTGGAGACCCACGACATCGACAAGCCGATGGTGACGGTGGAGCCAGCCGCGAGCGAGCGGGCGACGGGCTTGTGGGTGAACCCGAGTTCGGCCATGACGTCGAGCACTCGTTGTCGCGTGGCCGAGGCGACCGGGCGTGTGCCATTGATGACGTGGGACACGGTGCTCACTGAGACACCGGATGCCTTGGCCACCATGGTCATTGTCACACCCGCCATGCGCTCCATCGTTGCGCAAGCAGTGGGTCCTAAATCGATCGTTTACGTGTGGCCGAAATCACATGTTTGCGCAAGGGGTCGCTGACCAGGCCTTTCGCGGCGCGGGGCTTGCGGCCTTTTTGCCTCCCGCCCCCGGCGATCTCGCCGGCCGGACTCATCGAGCCGCCGCGATGCCAAACGCGTTCGCCGCGCCTGGCGCTCGCGCGCACGAACGGCGGGTCGCAGCCGGCCCTACTCCCCTGAATCGCACGTGAGCCCGTGCCATCCGACTGGACCGCCCGGGTGCCACGGAATCATCTCCGCGGAGCCGGTCTCGCGGCAGCCGGGTGGTCCCGTATCGGCACCCGAGACGCCCGTCCCGGAGGCCGACACGAGGGCCGCAGCGGGCCGGGGGCCTCAGGCGACGGGGGGTTCAGGCGACGGGGGGTTCAGGCGACGGGGGGTTCAGGCGGCGAGGTCTCAGTCTCCGGCCACCCGGCGAGCACCTTTGGTGCGAAGGAATACCCCAGGGGGTATTCTACCGCCACGGCCCCCGAACGGTCGGAGGCGGGAGAAGGAGGCGTTCACATGTGCCAGCGGGTCACGTGCTCTCGGTGCGGCAAGACGGGTTGGCGAGGCTGCGGGCAGCACGTCGAGCAGGTATTGCGTGGCGTGCCGACCGAGGCGCGCTGCACGTGCGCTCGCTCCGCGCCGGCCAGCGGTGGAGCCGCCGGTGGCGACGGCACCGCTGTCTCGGGTCTCCTCGCGCGCCTGGTCGGGCGCTGAGCGGCACCGGCGGGCACGTGGCGGAGGGCGTGGGATTCGAACCCACGATGCCGTCACCGACATAGCGGTTTTCAAGACCGCCGCACTAGGCCACTATGCGAGCCCTCCTCATGATGCTTCTCACTACGGTAACGCCGGATCCACAGGGGTCTCGGCTCGCGTCGAACGGACGCTGCACATAGAGTCCGGTGCAAGCGACTCCTACGAAAGGAAGCACTGATGAAGAGGCTGATGCTCATCGCCGGTATCGCCATCGGCTACGTCCTGGGCGCTCGCGACGGTCGCGGCCGCTACGAGCAGATCAAGTCCCAGGCCGACTCGCTGTGGCACGACCCGCGAGTGCAGGAGAAGGTCAACACGGCGAGCGCCACCGTCAAGGAGAAGGCGCCCGAGGTGCAGGCCAAGCTCACCGGCGCGGCTCACCAGGCCAAGGACAACGCCAAGGCCAAGGTCGACGAGAAGCGGGCCGAGAAGAAGGCGGACGACGTCACCGTCGTCGAGACGACGACCTACCCGCCGGCCCCGCCGCCCACCGTCTGAGACGACTCATCCCGAGCATCCGCCTGCCGGCGGAGTTCAGCCGTGCCAGGAGGGCGCCCCACCCGGGGCGCCCTCCTGGTTGTGCGTACGGGCCGGTGCGAGCGCGGGCAAGCGCCGTGCTAGACGCCGAGCGGCGTGAGAGGGAGCGTCCGCGAGATCACCCGGGCGCCGGGCAGAACGTCGACAACTAGCCGGTCAGCGGTGCTACGACCGGCCGACGCGGTCGTGGTGCCCCAGGCTCTTATCGGGGGCGATGACGTCGCGCACCCGCCGTTTCAGCTCGCCGATCTCGGGAAAACCGCCGTCGCGCTTGCGGTTCCACACCGGCTCCAGGTGATCGCCGGCGCCGGCGTCGATGCGGAAGATCCCGCCGCGCCCGGGGGCCAACGCCACCTCGTCGAGGTCGTCGGCGAAGGTCGTCAGCAGCTCTTGTGCCATCCAGGTGGCACGCAGCATCCAGCGGCACTGCGTGCAGTAGGTGATGACGACGCGCCGCCGCCCCCGGTGCGGGTGCGGCGGCGCGGCAGCGTGCTCGGAGTCGGTGTTCGGGCTCAGATCCACAGCTCGGGCTCGGCGAACATCGCCTCGTAGGGGTCTTCACGGCGGCCCAGCGGACGGTGCTTGGCGGGGATGCCCGTGGCCACGGAGTTGGCCGGGACCGGCTTGACGACAACGGAGTTGGCCCCGATCTGCGCGTGGTCACCGATCTCGATGTTGCCCAGCACCTTGGCGCCGGCTCCGATGGTGACCCCGTTACCGATCGTCGGGTGGCGCTTGCCCTTCTCCAGGGTGCGCCCGCCGAGGTTGATGCCGTTGTAGAGCATCACGTCGTCACCGATCTCGCTCGTCTCACCGATGACCACACCCATGCCGTGGTCGATGAAGAAGCGGCGGCCGATCGTGGCGCCGGGGTGGATCTCCACACCGGTGGTGGCGCGCATGACGTTCGACAGCACGCGAGCCGGCAGCCGCAGTCGCTCGTGCTCCCACATCTTGTGCGCGACGCGGTGCCCCCAGATCGCGTGCAGGCCGGGGCTGACGATCGCCATCTGCGCCCGCGACGTGGAGGCGGGGTCGCGAGCGACGGCCGCGTCGAGGTCCTCGACGACGGAGTCGCGCACGCGCCGCCACAGTCGCCGCGGACCGGAGGCCTCTTCGCTGGCGCAGCTGTGCGACAGTTCGGCGCCGTCGACGCCGACGGTGCGCTCCTCGAGCGAGCCGTCCGAGGAGTCCCGGTTGGAGGTACTCGTCGGGATCACGCTGCGGGCCTGGCGCACCAGGCGCAGCGCCGGGCCCGTGCGGGGGGCGCTTGTATCAGTGGACTGCAACTGCTGAGCCTGGGACACGTGGTCATCTCCTTAGGCGAGAACGGCTCGCGGGGTGCGCAATTCGAGGAATGCGAGAGGGGGTCCGTGGCTCCCGGCGGACCGAGGCCCACCGGGAGCGGCGGCACGCGACGGAACGTCAGTCGACGATGCCCTCGAAGAGGATCGTGGACAGGTAGCGCTCGCCGAACGACGGGATGATGACGACGATGAGCTTGCCCGCGTTCTCCGGGCGCGCAGCCACCTGCGCGGCGGCGGCGAGCGCGGCGCCGGAGGAGATGCCGACGAGCAGGCCCTCCTGGGTGGCGGCCTTGCGCGCCCACTCCACCGAGGCGCCAGCGTCGATGTCGATGACCTCGTCGACGACGTTCCCGTCGTAGTTCTCCGGCACGAAGTTCGCGCCGATGCCCTGGATCTTGTGCGGGCCGGGCTGGCCGCCGTTGAGGATCGGGCTCTCCGCGGGCTCGACCGCCACGATCTTGACCTCGGGCTTGCGCTCCTTGAGCACCTGGCCGACGCCGGCGATCGTGCCGCCGGTGCCGATGCCGCCGACGACGATGTCGACCTTGCCGTCGGTGTCGCTCCAGATCTCCTCCGCGGTGGTCTCACGGTGGATCTTGGGGTTGGCCGCGTTGCTGAACTGGCGCGCGAGCACCGCGTTGTCCGCAGCGCCGATCTCCTCGGCCTTGTTGACCGCGCCCTTCATGCCCTCGGAGCCGGGGGTGAGGACGAGTTCGGCGCCGTAGGCCTTGAGCAGCGCGCGGCGCTCCTTGCTCATGGTGTCGGGCATGGTCAGCACGACCTTGTAGCCGCGGGCGGCGCCGACCATGGCCAGCGCAATGCCGGTGTTGCCGCTCGTGGCCTCCACGACCGTGCCGCCCGGCTTGAGCTCGCCGCTGGCCTCGGCGGCGTCGATGATCGCGACGCCGATGCGGTCCTTGACCGAGTTCGCGGGGTTGTAGAACTCGAGCTTCGCCGCGACCGTGGCGTCGGACTCGATGATCCGGTTGATCCGCACGAGCGGGGTGCGTCCGATGAGAGCGGTCACATCGTCGTAGATGGGCACTGCCAGAACCTTTCGATGTAGTGGACGGTCCGCCGGAGTGTCCGGCTCGCCGGTCGTGACCCTGTAGCCCCGCCGCCGATCGACCGTGTCGATGCGTTGTCCTCACGGACAACCCACCAGCGCGTTATGAATATTCCAAGCTCAACTTATGCCACCTCGTCGCGGAACGGTGCCGCGGTCTCAGGTGTCGAACTCCGCTATCGCAGGTGAGCGGGGCCGCACGGGCTCCGGTCGAGCTCCCGTCGAGCTTGGTGGGTGCGAATTCCGCACCGCGTCACGGGGATCGACTCCGGAGCCGGGTCCGGCCGGCACTCGCCGCGCGGTCCTGGCCGCGCGGCTCGGTCAAAACCCGATCGACGCGGGCCCGTCACGATGGCCGCGTGGGCGGGGCGGGGGGCGTGCGCTGGGCCGGGGCGTGGCGGGGGCGTGGGCGAGCGCGGCGCGCACGAGCGCAGCAACCGACTCCGCCCGTCAAAAGGTCACCCCACCTGCGAATCACCGATCGGCGAGCGTCTTGTCGTACCCCATCCGTATGCTTCACCCATGTCGGCGTTGCAGCTGGTTGCGATCCTCCTGAGCTTCACCATCGGAACCGTCGGATGGGTGCTCTTCTTCCGCGCGATCTTCCGGTACGTGCGGGTGTTCCGTCTGGGCGCTGTCGATGCGTCGCGCACGGACCAACCCACCGCGCGCACGGTCACGTTGTTGCGGGAGTTCCTCGGTCACACCCGCATGGCTCGACTACCCGCGGTCGCGGTGGCGCACTGGATCACGGCCGTCGCCTTCATCGTGCTGTTCGCCACGCTGGTCAACGCCTTCCTCCAGCTGTTCGCGGCCGAGGCGGTGCTGCCGATCATCGGGCACTTCCCGCCCTTCGAGTGGATCGTCGAGTTGCTCGCGTGGACCACGGTCTTCGCCATCGGCTACCTCGTCGTCGTGCGTCAGCAGCGGCACCCCCGCAACACCACGCCGCCGCGCCGCAGCCGCTTCTTCGGCTCGACCTGGTGGCAGGCGTACTACGTCGAGTTCACGATCGCGGCCGTCGGTTTCTGCATCCTCGTGCTGCGCAGCCTCGAGGCGGCGCTCATGCGGATCATCGAGCCGCAGCTGAACATCGCGCTGCACTTCCCGCTCACCGGTTGGCTGTCCGGGCTGTGGATGGGCCTGGGCGAGCAGGGCATCCGCGAGGCGATCTACCTGTTCGCGATGCTGAAGATCATCGTGTCCTTCGCGTGGATGATCACGGTGGCCCTGACCCCGACGATGGGTGTCGCCTGGCACCGTTTCCTCGCGTTCTTCAACATCTGGTTCAAGCGGCACGCCGACGGGCGCACCTCGCTCGGCGAGTTGCAGCCGATGGTCGTCGACGGGCAGAAGGTCACCGCCGAGAACCTCGAAGAGGTCATGGACAAGATGGCCGAAGACGAGGACGCCGACGTGGCCATGGGCGTGGGCCGGGTCGAGCAGTTCACCTGGAAGGGCCTGCTCGACTTCACGACCTGCACCGAGTGCGGCCGCTGCCAGAGCCAATGCCCGGCCTGGAACACCGACAAGCCGCTCTCCCCCAAGCTCCTCGTCATGACCCTGCGCGACCACGCGCACGCCAAGGCGCCGTACCTGCAGGCGACCGAGGAGGAGCGGGCCGCCCTCCCGGAGCACACCCGGGCCCTGGCGGGCGCCCAGCTGGTCGGCTCCACCGGTTACAGCGGCGACCACCCGCTCACCGCCTACGACGCCTACGGGCCGCAGGCGATCATCGACGACGACGTGCTGTGGTCGTGCACCTCGTGCGGCGCGTGCGTCGAGCAGTGTCCGGTCGACATCGAGCACGTCGACGCGATCGTCGACATGCGTCGCCACAAGGTGCTCATCGACTCGGCGTTCCCGGCCGAGCTCGGCGGCCTGTTCAAGAACATGGAGTCGCGTCAGAACCCGTGGGGTATGGCGAGCAAGTTGCGCCTCGACTGGGCCAAGGGCCTCGACTTCGACGTTCCGATCGTCGGCTCCGACGTCGAGTCGCTGTCCGAGGTCGACTACCTCTTCTGGGTGGGGTGCGCCGGCGCCTACGAAGACCGGGCGAAGAAGACGACGCGGGCGGTGGCGGAGCTGCTGCACACCGCAGGCGTCTCGTTCGCGGTGCTCGGGGAAGGCGAGGCGTGCACGGGCGACTCGGCCCGGCGAGCCGGCAACGAGATCCTCTTCCAGATGCTCGCCGCCCAGAACGTCGAGACCCTCAAGGAGGCGGGTGCGACGAAGATCGTCGTCACCTGCGCCCACTGCTTCAACACGATCCGCAACGAGTACCCGCAGGTCGGCGGCAACTTCGAGGTCGTGCACCACACCCAGCTGCTGAACCGGCTCGTGCGCGACAAGAAGCTCGTGCCGGTGTCGCGGCCGTGGAACGCCTCCGCCAAAGACGTCGCCTCCACCGCCGAGACGGTCACCTACCACGACCCGTGCTACCTCGGTCGGCACAACAACGTCTACGCCCCGCCGCGCGAGCTGCTCGGCGCGCTCCCGGGCGTCGAACTGCGGGAGATGCCGCGCTCGGGCATGAAGTCGTTCTGCTGCGGCGCCGGCGGCGCGCGCATGTGGATGGAGGAGAAGCTCGGCACCCGCATCAACAACAACCGCACCGCGGAGGCGGTGGCCACCGGTGCCGAGCGCATCGCGATCGGCTGCCCGTTCTGCCGCGTGATGCTCTCCGACGGGCTCACCGCGGCCCAGGCCGACGGCTCGGCCCCCGGCAACGTCGAAGTCGTCGACGTCGCGCAGATGCTGCTCGCCGCGGTGCGGGCGCCCGAGAAGACCGAAGAGCCCGCCCCGAAGGCGGCCGAGGCGTCGGGCGCGACCGCGCTGACCGATCGCGCCGACGAAACGGTCGAGGTGCCCGGCGCCCGTCTCGACGAGAACGCCGAGGTCGAGCGCGAGGCCCAGCCCGCGGCGCCGGCCGGAGGCGAACGGTTGTCGGCGGCGACGCGCACCGAGGAGCGTTCGGCGGCCGCCGCGGCGGCCGGCACGTCCGCTGCTGCCGGAGACGTCGAGGACCGCACTCCGACCGAGGCCGACGAGGCTCTCGGTGCCGACGGCGCCGGTGCGCCCGAGGACCAGGCCCAGGGGAAGACCGAGACGCAGGCCGAGGAGTCTGTTGCGACGGCCCCGGCCGCCGAAGCGGCCGAGGCGCCCGCGGCGGCACCGACGGACACGGCCGTCGACACGCCTGCCGCTGCGACGGAGTCGTCCAAGCCGTCCGCTGCCGGTGGTAAGACCATGTCCGCCTCGGACGCGCTCGCGATGATGCGAGCGAAGTCTGCGGATGCGCAGCCTGAGCCCAAGGCGCCTGAGACCGAGCCTGAGCCGAAGGCGCCTGAGGCTGAGCAGCCGGAGACCCAGGCGCCTCCCGCGGCCGAGAAGGCGGCCGAGCCAGCGGCTTCGGACGCCCCCGCGGCCCCTGCGGCACCCGCAGCCGCGCCGCGAGGCGACGGCAAGCCGATGTCGGCCACCGACGCGCTGGCGATGCTGCGGGCACAGTCGAGTGCTCCGGCGGCGGAGGCCCCCGCTGAAGCCCCTGCTGAAGCCCCTGCTGAAGCCCCTGC
>JBDIAM010000034.1:0-16995 GCA_039812445.1 Piscicoccus intestinalis
TCCCTCGGCGAGCACCACGTAGGCGCAGACCTCCTCGCCGTGCGTCTCGTGCGGGACGCCGACGACCGCCGCCTCCGAGATCGCCGGGTGCTCGTACAGCACCTCCTCGATCTCACGCGGGTACACGTTGTAGCCGCCGCGGATGATCATGTCCTTGGTGCGGTCGACGATCGAGACGAAACCGTCCTCGTCGAGCCGGCCCAGGTCGCCGGAGTGGAACCAGCCGTCCCGGATCGCCTCCGCGGTCGCCTCCGGCCGGTTCCAGTAGCCGCTCATCACCGGGTCGCCGGCGATGATGATCTCGCCGATCTCCCCGACCGGCACGTCGTTGTCCTCGTTGTCGACGCAGCGCACCCGCACGCCCTCGACGGCCGGGCCGACGGTGCCGGGCTTGCGCTCCAGGTCGGGGCGGTTGAAGCTCGCGACCGGCGACGTCTCCGACAGCCCGTAGCCCTCGAGGATGATGCAGTCGAATCGCTCCTCGAAGCCGCGCATGAGTTCCAGCGGCATCGACGAGCCGCCGCTGATGCACACTCGCAGCGAACTCAGATCGTGCTCTCCGGTGGACGCCCGGGCGGCCCCGAGGATCGCGCCGTACATCGTCGGCACGCCCTCGAAGACGCTCACCTTGTCGCGTTCGATGACCTCCAGGGCTTTGTTCGGGTCGAACCGCGGGATCATCGTCAGCGTCGCGCCGGCCGCCACCGCGACGTTGAGGCCGCACGTCATGCCGAAGACGTGGAACAGCGGCAGGCACCCCATGATGACGTCGTCCGGGGTGACCTCCAGCAGGGTGCGCCCCGAGACGTCCTGGTTGGTCTGCAGGTTGCGGTGGGTGAGCGACGCGCCCTTGGGGCGCCCGGTCGTGCCCGAGGTGTACAGCAGCACCGCGATGTCGGAGTCGGCCCGGTCCTCGACCTCGGTCACCGGCTCCGCCTCCTGGAGCACCTGCGGCAGCGTCGTGACGTCGAGGAACGCCACCCCCGTCTGTTCGGCCCCGGTGCGGGCGTCGTCGTTCATGCCGACGAGGAGCCGGGCGCCGGAGTCCTCCAGGTAGAACCCGACCTCCCGCGGCTTGAACAGCGGGTTCATCGGCACGACGATCGCGCCGATGCGCATCGCGCCGTAGTAGACGATCGCGTACGCGGGGATGTTGGGCAGCGACATGGCCACCCGGTCTCCGGCCTCGAGGCCCTGGTCGCGCAGGTATCCGGCGAACGCCGCGCAGGCCGCGTCGAGCTGCGCGAACGTCAACGTGGTGTCGTCCTGCCGGAGCGCGAGCGCGTCCGGGGTGCGCGCGGCGGTGGCCGGAAGATTGGCTGCCAGGTTGACCATGGGGGCCCCTTCGTCGGAATGGTCCCTGCAGTATCACCCGACAACCGCGCCCCGGCCGCTTCCGTGGGATGCGGATCGACCGGGGCGGGGAGGTTCAGCTCACACGTTGAAGCCGAGCGCCCGCAGCTGCTCGCGGCCGTCCTCGGTGATCTTGTCCGGGCCCCACGGCGGCATCCACACCCAGTTGATGCGGTGCGTCGCGACGACGTCCTCGAGCGCGGCGGCCGTCTGGTCCTCGATGACGTCGGTCAGCGGGCAGGCCGCCGAGGTCAGCGTCATGTCGATGATCGCGTGGCCCTGCGGGTCGACGGTCACCCCGTAGACGAGCCCGAGGTCGACGACGTTGATGCCGAGCTCGGGGTCGACGACGTCGCGCATGGCCTCCTCGACGTCGACGGCGTTGACGGGCGTCGGGCCCTGCGCCGGCGCGGGGGCCGGAGTCTGCACAGTGTTCTGTTCGGTCATGGTCGCCTCCTACGAGGTCGTGGTGGGTTCGGGGTGGTCGGAGCCGTGGGACACCGCGGAGATGTCCGCGCCGGCGCGGGCGAGGGCGTCGGTGAACGCGCTCCACCCGAGCAGCGCGCACTTGACCCGGGCGGGGTAGCGGGAGACGCCGGCCAGGGCGACCCCGTCTCCGATGATCTCCTCGTCGCCGGGGTCGGTGCCGCGGCTGGTCAGCATGGTGCGCATCGCCTCGAAGGTCTCCAGCGCCTCCGGCACGGTGTGCCCGATCGTCTCCTCGGCGAGGATCGAGGCCGACGCGATCGAGATCGAGCAGCCGATGCTGTCGTAGCTGACGTCGGCGACGACCGGCTCGGAGCCGGTGTGGTCCAGCCGCACCCGCAGGGTCACCTCGTCGCCGCAGCTCGTGTTGACGTGGTAGGTCTGCGCGTCGAACGGCTCGCGCAGGCCGGCGTGGTGCGGGCGCTTGCTGTGGTCGAGGATCAGCTCGGCGTACAGGTCCATCAGACCCCCACCCCCATGACCTGCGGCACCCGGTCGAGGGCCTGCACGAGCGCGTCGATCTCCGAGCGGGTCGTGTACACCCCGAAGCTCGCGCGGGTGCTGGCCGCGATCCGCAGGTGCCGGTGCAGCGGCCACGCGCAGTGGTGACCGGTGCGCACCGCGACGCCGGAGTCGTCGAGGATCTGCCCGACGTCGTGCGGGTGCACGCCCTCGACGGTGAACGCCACGGCTCCCGCGTGGATCGCCGGGTCGCTCGGCCCGAGCGTGCGCACCCAGTCGCGCTCCCCGAGCAGCTGCAGCGTGTAGCCGACGAGTTCGCGGTCGTGGGCTTGCACCCGGTCCATGCCGAGCTCCGAGAGGTAGTCCAGGGCGGCCGCGAGACCGACCGCCTGGGCGGCCATCGGCACCCCGGCCTCGAACCGCTGCGGCGGGGCCGCGTACGTCGAGCCCTCCATGCGCACGAGTTCGATCATCGAGCCGCCGGTCACGTATGGGGGCATGGCCGCGAGCAGCTCGTAGCGGCCCCACAGCGCGCCGATGCCCAGCGGGCCCAGCGCCTTGTGCCCGGTGAACGCGAGGAAATCGACCCCCAGCTGCGCCACGTCGACCGCGAAGTGCGGCACCGACTGGCACGCGTCGAGCACGGTCAGCGCGCCGACCGCGCGCGCCTTGGCGACCACGGCCGGCACGTCGTTGACCGTGCCGAGCACGTTGCTCACGTGCGTGAACGCGACGACCTTCGTGCGCTGCGAGAGCACGTCGTCGAACCCGTCGAGGTCGAGCCTGCCGTCGTCGGTGATCGAGACCCACCTCAGGGTGGCGCCGGTGCGCCGCGCCAGCTCCTGCCACGGCACGAGGTTGGCGTGGTGCTCCATGATCGTGATGACGATCTCGTCGCCGGGCCCGACCCGCAGGCGCCGCGCCAGCTCCGGGTCGACGCCGTCCATCGCGCCCGGCGCCCCCGCGTTGCTCAGCGCGTAGGCGACGAGGTTGATCGCCTCGGTGCCGTTGCGGGTGAACACGAGTTCGCGGGCCGGCGCCCCGATGAACGCCGCGACCCGCTCGCGAGCCGACTCGAAGGCGTCGGTGGCCTCCTCGGCGAGCACGTGCGCGCCGCGGTGCACGGCCGCGTTGGTCCGCTCGTAGAACTCGCGCTCGGCGTCGAGCACCACGCGCGGCTTCTGCGACGTCGCCCCCGAATCGAGGTAGACGAGCGGACGCCCGTCGCGGGCGGTGCGCCCGAACAGGGGGAAGTCCGCTCGCAGGGCGGCGAGTTCGGCGTCGGAGAAGGCCGACACGGGAAACCTCCGGTCGAAGTGGCGGTCCCGCCCCGACGGTCGCCGGGGCGGGTGGGGGCAGTGGGAGCCGGGGTGGCGGCTGCCGGCTCAGGCGGTGACGGCCTGGCCGGTGAGGTACTTGTCGTAGCCCTCGGCCTCGAGCTGCTCGGCGAGCTCCGGGCCGCCCTCGGCGGCCACGCGCCCGTCGACGAAGACGTGCACGAAGTCGGGCTTGATGTAGCGCAGGATCCGCGTGTAGTGCGTGATGAGCAGCACGCCCATGTCGTTGTCGTCGTGCGCCCGGTTGACGCCGTCGGACACGACCCGCAGGGCGTCGATGTCGAGGCCGGAGTCGGTCTCGTCGAGGATCGCGAACTTCGGCTTGAGCAGCTCCATCTGCAGGATCTCGTGGCGCTTCTTCTCGCCGCCGGAGAAGCCCGCGTTGACGTCGCGCTCGGCGAAGGAGGGGTCCATCTTGAGGCGGTTCATGGCGCCCTTGACGTCCTTGACCCAGTGCCGCAGCTTGGGGGCCTCGCCGTCGATGGCGGTCTTGGCCGTGCGCAGGAAGTTGCTCACCGACACGCCGGGCACCTCGACGGGGTACTGCATCGCGAGGAACAGGCCCGCCTGGGCGCGCTCGTCGACGCTCATCGCCAGCACGTCCTGCCCGTCCATCGTCACGGTGCCGGAGGTGATCGTGTACTTGGGGTGGCCCGCGACGCTGTACGCCAGCGTCGACTTGCCGGACCCGTTCGGGCCCATCACCGCGTGGATCTCCCCCGCGCTGATCGTCAGGTTGACGCCGCGCAGGATCTCCTTCGGGCCGGACTCCGTCTCCACACTGACGTGCAGGTCGCGGATCTCCAGAGTGGATGCCATCTGTTACTCAGCTCTCTTCGTTCTCATCGATCGGCGAGGGCGTGAGCGACACGTAGACATCGTCGCCCTCGATCTTCACGGAATAGACACGGATGGGAACCGTCGCCGGCGGCGACAGCGGCTTGCCGGTGCGCAGGTCGAAGCGCGAGCCGTGCAGCCAGCACTCCAGGGTGCAGCCGTCGACCTCGCCCTCGGACAGGCTCACGGCGCCGTGGGTGCAGGTGTCCTGCACGGCGTGCACGGTGCCGTCCTGCGTGCGCACCATGGCGACCTTCTCGCCACCGATCTCGGCCAGCGCGGCGCCGACGGCGGGCAGCTCGTCGAGCGCGCAGACCTTCTCGTAGGTGGCGGGCAGGCTCACGAGGTGACCTCCTGGACGACCTCGCGCACGGCCTCGGTGGTCTTGTCGCGGGTGGGGGTCATCGAGGCCTCGAGTTCGACGTCGATGGCCTCCATGATGTGGTCGACGATCTCGGGCACGCCGATGCGCGCCACGATCGCGGCGAAGAAGCCGCGGACGACGAGGCGGCGGGCCTCCTCCTCCGGGATGCCGCGGCTGCGCAGGTAGAACAGCTGCTCGTCGTCGAACCGGCCGGTCGCCGAGGCGTGCCCGGCTCCCTCGATCTCACCGGTCTCGATCTCCAGGTTCGGCACGGAGTCGGCCCGGGCGCCGTCGGTGAGCACGAGGTTGCGGTTCAGCTCGTACGTGTCGGTGCCCTCGGCCTGCGCCCGGATCAGCACGTCGCCGACCCACACGGTGTGCGCGGTCTCGCCCTGCAGCGCGCCCTTGTACTCGACGTTCGAGGTGCACCGGGGCGCCTCGTGGTCGACGAACAGCCGGTGCTCGAGGTCCTGGCCGGAGTCGGCGTAGTACACGCCGAGCCCGGTGAACGAGCCGCCCGGGCCGGAGTACTGCGCATTGGTGCACAGCCGCACGACCCGGCCACCGAGGGTGACCGCGATGTGCCGCACGGTGGCGTCGCGCCCGACGACGACGTCCTGCTGCGCGAGGTGCAGCGCGTCGTCCTCCCACTCCTGGAGGCTGACGATCGTCAGGTCGGCACCGTCGGCCGCGTGCACCGACAGCAGCTCGGAGTAGGTCGCGGATCCGGAGTGGGCCAGCACGATCGTGGCCCGGCTGTGCCGACCCGCGGTGACGACGATGTGACCGAACACCGGCGGCTGGCCCGCGGTGCCCCGCAGGTCGACGCGCACCGGCTCGCCGACCTCCGCCTCGGCCGGGATGTCGAGCTGCATGGCGCCGCCGGAGCGGGCGAACGCCAGCGCCGCCGGCCGGTCGGCCGGGGCCACGGTCGTCAGCTCCCGGGCGCGCTGCTCGTCGATCCGCGTCGCCGTCACGCCCTCGGGCAGGCGCGCCTCCCAGTCGAGGTGGCCGCTGCCTTCGCCGTCGGCGAACAGCTCGCCGAGGCGGTCGACGGGGGTGAACCGCCACTCCTCCTCGCGCCCGGTCGGCACCGCGAAATCGGCGGGGTCGAACGACGTGCGGCGCTCGGCGCGCGACTGCTCGGGCACCGCGGCGGCGTGGCCCGCCGCGTCGCTGGCCCGCACGTTCGCGAGCGCGGCGTCGCGCCCGGGGGTGCCGAGCAGCGCCTTGTCGTCGCTGTCGACGGGCAGCCCCGTCTGAGTCTCCTTGCTGACCAACGGCATCAGCCGACGGCTCCTTCCATCTGCAGTTCGATGAGGCGGTTGAGCTCGAGGGCGTACTCCATCGGCAGCTCCCGCGCGATGGGCTCGACGAAGCCGCGCACGATCATCGCCATGGCCTCGTCCTCGCTCAGGCCCCGGGACATGAGGTAGAACAGCTGGTCCTCGCTCACCTTCGAGACCGTGGCCTCGTGGCCCATCTGCACGTCGTCCTCGCGGACGTCGACGTAGGGGTAGGTGTCGGACCGGCTGATGTTGTCGACGAGCAGCGCGTCGCACACGACCGAGGACTTGCTGTGCTCGGCGCCCTCCATGACCTGCACGAGGCCGCGGTAGGAGGTGCGCCCGCCGCCGCGCGCGACCGACTTGGAGACGATCGAGCTCGAGGTGTGCGGCGCGGCGTGCACCATCTTGGCGCCCGCGTCCTGGTGCTGGCCCTCGCCGGCGAACGCGATCGAGAGCGTCTCGCCCTTGGCGTGCTCGCCGAGCAGGAAGACCGCCGGGTACTTCATCGTCACCTTGGAGCCGATGTTGCCGTCGACCCACTCCATCGTCGCGCCGGCCTCGCAGGTCGCGCGCTTGGTGACGAGGTTGTACACGTTGTTCGACCAGTTCTGGATCGTCGTGTAGCGCACGCGCGCGTTCTTCTTGACGACGATCTCGACGACCGCGGAGTGCAGGCTGTCGGACTTGTAGATCGGCGCGGTGCAGCCCTCGACGTAGTGCACGTAGGAGCCCTCGTCGGCGATGATCAGCGTGCGCTCGAACTGGCCCATGTTCTCGGTGTTGATCCGGAAGTAGGCCTGCAGCGGGATGTCCACGTGCACGCCCGGCGGCACGTAGATGAACGAGCCACCGCTCCACACGGCGGTGTTCAGCGCGGCGAACTTGTTGTCGCCGGGCGGGATGACCGAGCCGAAGTACTCCTTGAAGATGTCCTCGTGCTCGCGCAGCCCGGAGTCGGTGTCGACGAAGATGACGCCCTTCTCCTCCAGGTCCTCGCGGATCTGGTGGTAGACGACCTCGGACTCGTACTGGGCCGCGACGCCCGCGACGAGGCGCTGCTTCTCCGCCTCCGGGATGCCGAGCTTGTCGTAGGTGGCCTTGATGTCCTCCGGCAGCTCCTCCCAGCTGGTGGCCTGCTTCTCGGTGGACTTCACGAAGTACTTGATGTTCTGGAAGTCGATGCCCGAGAGGTCGCTACCCCAGTGCGGCATGGGCTTCTTGTCGAACAGGCGCAGGGCCTTGAGGCGGATGTCGCGCATCCACTCCGGCTCGTCCTTGCGGCCGGAGATGTCGCGGACGACGTCCTGGTTCAGGCCGCGGCGCGCGGAGGCGCCGGCGGAGTCCGCGTCGTGCCAGCCGTACTCGTAGCGCCCGAGGTCCTTCAGGCCCGGGTTGAGCTCCTCGATGTTCGTGCTCATCGCGGTGTCCTTTCGTCCTTCGTGCTGCGGGTGGGAGATATGTCTAGGTCGGGTGGCCGTGGCGTCGGGGGTGGCGGCACGCGTGCCGTCGGGGGCGTCGGCGGGTGCGAGCCGGGCACGAACGTCGTGCAGACGTGTTCGCCGCCGGAGAGCGTCGCCAGCCGCTGCACGTGCACGCCGAGCAGGCGGGCGAACGCCTCGGTCTCCGCCTCGCACAGCTGCGGGAACTCGGCCGCGACGCGATTCATCGGGCAGTGGCCCTGGCACAGTTGAACGCCCTCGAGGGGGGTGTCGATTCCCACGGGCCGTGCCGTGGCGGCGAATCCGTCGGCGCTCAGCTCGCGGGCCAGTGCGGTGGCGCGGGCGCGCGGGTCGTCCCCGGCGTCGGCGATCCGGCTGCCGTAGCGCGCCTCCAACTCGGCGAACCGCTCGCGGGCGAACTCCTCGACCGCCTCCGGCCCGGCGTGCCGGGCGAGGAAACGCAGCGCCTGGGTGGCGATGTCGGCGGAGTCGGAGTCGAGCCGCCGGTGCCCCGCGGGCGTCACCACGTAGTGCCGCGCGGGCCGGCCGCGTCCGCGCCGGGCCGACGGGCCCGACTCCGAGGGGGCGATGTCGCCGGAGTCGGTGAGCTGCTCGAGATGCCGACGCACGGCCGTCGGTGTGAGGTCGAGGCGTTCGGCGAGTTCGGCGGCGGTCACCGGGCCGAGCCGCAGCACGTGGGCCAGCACCCGCTGCCGCGTGCCCTCCTCGCCCGCGGCCGCCGGCGCACGCGTGCCCGCGGCGTCGGGGGCAAGACCCTCGCGCCGGCGCTGGGCGGTGCTGCCGATAAACACAACGCCATTCTTACCTAATTCCCTGAGCGCCAGCTAGTAAGGCTGGCCTTACCCCGGGGGGACCGGATTCAGGCCGTCCTCAGGCGTCGGCGACCTCGAGGTCGACCTGCAGTTCGCCGGCGAGCTCCTCCAGGTCGGCCCGCAGCGCCGCCGGGTCGGCGTCGCGCGGGATCGCGGCGGTGATGCGGGCTTCGAACAGCCGCCCGCCGGCCATCGGAGCCTCGCGGGTGTCGGAGTCGATCGCGCCGATGCTCACGACATGGCGGCCGAAGACGGCCGAGATCTCGCGGATGATGCCGGGGTGGTCGTTGCCGACGAGTTCGACGACGAGCTCACGGCCGCCGTCCTCGAGACGGTGGGCCTGGGTGTCGGGCGACTCGTCGTCACCCTCGCGGAAGGCCACGTCGAGGGTGTGGGAGAGCCCCCGCAGACGCTGTTCCAGGGCCGCCGCGCGGCCGGCGGGGGCGGTGACGACGACGATCCCGGCGAACTTGCCGGCCAGCTCGGCGAGGCTGCTGCGTTCCCAGTTGCCCCCGCCCGCGGCCACGGCCTCGGCCAACTCGTTGACCAGGCCCGCCCGGTCGTCCCCGATGACGGTCAACACCAGCGTTGTCACGCGCCCGATCCTAACGGGCCTGCTCGCGGGCCGCGTTCGCGCCCGACGGCCGGACACCGACGCCGTCGGTGCCCTCCTCTAGGATCGCGTGCGTGTCAGGTTTCGACCGCAACGACCCGCGGACCACGGGGGCTCCGCCCGCGTCGGCCCGCCGCGACGTGCCCGACGACGCGGGCGTCGTCGTCGCGGATCTCGGCAAGAGCTTCGGGTCGGTGCGGGCGGTCGACGGCATGACATGGTCGGCCCGGCGGGGGCGCATCACGACGGTCCTGGGGCCCAACGGCGCCGGCAAGACGACCGCGATCGGCTGCCTGCTCGGGTTGCTGCGGCCCGACGAGGGCAGCGTGCGGGTGCTCGGCACCGACCCCTGGCAGTCGGACGCCGAGCATCGGGCCCGGGTGGGCGTCATGCTCCAGGACGGCGGGCTCCCGAACACCGCGGGCGCGCGCCGCCTGCTGACCCACCTGGCCCGCCTCCACGAGCACCCCGACCCGCCGGAGGCCGTGGCGCAGCGGCTCATCGACCGGCTCGGCATCGGGCCGTTCGCCCGCACCCCGGTGCGTCGCCTCTCCGGCGGGCAGCGCCAGCACGTGGCGCTCGCCGCGGCGCTCGTGGGCCGTCCGCAGGTCGCCTTCCTCGACGAGCCGACGGCCGGGCTCGACCCGCACGCCCGGCTCGCGACCTGGCAGCTGCTGCGCTCGCTGCGCGAGGAGGGCGTGACGGTCGTCGTCACCACGCACTCCTTCGAGGAGGCCGAGCGGCTCGCTGACGACGTCGTCATCGTGTGCGCCGGACGTGTCGCCGCCCAGGGCACGCTCGCCGAGGTCGTCCGGGCGCACCCGGGTGGCTCCGCCCGCGGCGACGACGGTCGGCCCGGGCTCGAGCAGACCTACTTCGCGCTGACCGGCGGCGGGCGCACCGACGTCGCCCACTCCTAGGAGAACCGATGAGCTCCCCCGCGACCGCCCCGCCTCCGCCCGCCCCGGCGCCCCTGCAGCGGCGGGTCCGGGCCCAGGCGCGGTTCGAGGCCGGCACCCTGCTGCGCAACGGCGAGCAGCTGCTCGTCGCGCTCGTGCTGCCGTCGATGGCCCTGTTCGGCCTGGCGCTGACGAACGTGCCCGATCTCGGTCACGACCGGATCGGCGTCCTCGTGCCGGGGGTGCTCGCGCTCGCCGTCATCTCGACCGCGTTCACCGGGCAGGCGATCTCGACCGGCTTCGACCGCCGCTACGGGGTGCTGCGGCTGCTCGGCGTGACGCCCCTGGGGCGCTCGGGCCTGCTGCTCGGCAAGGCGATCGCCGTGCTCGTGGTCGAGGTCATCCAGTTCGTCGTGCTGGCCGCCCTCGCGCTCGCGCTCGGCTGGCGCCCCGCGCTGAGCGGGCTGCCGGCGGCCGTCTTCTTCTGGCTGCTCGGCACGTGGGTGTTCGTGGCCCTCGCGCTGCTGCTCGCGGGCCTGCTGCGGGCGGAGGCGGTGCTGGCCGTGGCCAACCTCGTCTGGGTGGTGCTGCTCGGCGTCGGCGGCGTGCTGTTCCCGCCGGAGCTCATGCCCGCCGCGGCGCGCCCGATCGTCGAACTACTGCCGTCGGCGGGGCTGGCCGACGGGCTGCGGGGGGCGCTCGGCACCGGCTCCTTCGACGCCGGCGCCGCGCTCGTGTTGCTCATCTGGGGCCTGCTCGCGACCGCCGCGGCGCTGCGCACGTTCCGCTGGTCGGACTGAGCGCCGCACCCTCATTCCGGGCGCGGCGTCGGCCTCACCCTCCGGCTCGTCCTCCGGCCTCCTGCGGGGAGCCGCTCAGAACGGCAACGGCAGGTAGAGCAGCGGGTCGACGGCCACGGCGACGAAGACGATCGTCAGGTAGCTGATCGAGAAGTGGAACAGCCGCATCGGCCGCAGCGACGCCAGCGTGCGGTTCTGCGGGCTCTTCGCGCGACGCAGCAGCACGTGCGCCTCGCGGATGAAGACGGCCCCGGCGAGCACGGCGGTGACGAGGTAGATCCAGCCCATGCCGCCGACGGGCACGAGCACGAGCGAGGTGAGGACGGTCGCCCAGCAGTAGGCGACGATCTGGCGGGCCACCGTGCGGTCCTTGGCGAGCACCGGCAGCATCGGCACGCCAGCGGCCGCGTAGTCGTCCTTGAACCGCATCGACAGCGGCCAGTAGTGCGGTGGGGTCCAGAAGAACACGACGAGGAAGAGCACGACCGGCGCCCACGCGAGCGAATTCGTCACCGCGCTCCAGCCGATGAGCACCGGCATGCAGCCGGCGGCACCGCCCCACACGATGTTCTGCGAGGTGCGGCGCTTGAGCAGCAGCGTGTAGAAGACGACGTACAGCGCGATCGCGCCCGTCGACAGCGCGGCCGACAGCCAGTTGACCGCGAGCCCGAGCACGAGCACCGAGGCGATGCCGAGCGCGACCGCGAACGCGACCCCGCGCCCCGGGGAGATGACCCCGGTGGCCAGCGGCCGGTTCTCGGTGCGGTGCATGAGCCGGTCGATGTCGCGGTCGAAGTAGCAGTTGAAGGCGTTGGCGCTGGCGGCCGACAGCGTGCCACCGACCAGCGTGGCCACGATGAGCCCGACCGGCGGCACCCCGCGCTCGGCGAGGAACATCACCGGAAACGTCGTGACGAGCAGCAGCTCGATGATGCGGGGCTTGGTCAGCGACACGTAGTCCCGCACGCTCGCGCGCTGCGGCGTCTCGTGCTGCGACGGGCCGGGCTCCGTCGTCGCGTGGCGGCCCGCCGGGGAGGCGGCACGCCCGGCGGGCGCCGGGTCGGGCTCGCCGAGGGGCGGGCGCTGGCGCGGCTGGAGTGCGGTCACGGTGTCCTTTGCTGAGGGTGTTCGGGGCGAGCGTGCTGTCGATCCGGCACCGATCCGCCCGTGGCGACCAGGGACGACCAGCGGCGATGGACCGGCAGGTCGACGGCAGGGCGGCGGAACTCGGCCAGTCTACGGGCACAGCCGTCGTACGACGCCAACTTACCGGCCGTGCAGCTTGTCGGGGCCGACGGATAGTCTCGAAGACGACATCGTCCGTGTGTCCGCTGTCGATCCGAGCCCGTGACCCGGCTCCGGTCGGCACGCCGCGGGCGCCACCGAAGAAATGGAGCCGAGCTGTGGCACAGACGAACACCCCCGAGGCCGAGGGCACCGCGGCGCGGTCCGTGGCCGCTCCGAAGGCCGACACCGTCGGGTGGACCGACACCGACGTGCGCGCGGTCGACACGGTGCGGGTGCTGGCGGCCGACGCGGTGCAGAAGACCGGCAACGGGCACCCCGGCACGGCGATCAGCCTCGCGCCCCTGGCGTACCTGCTCTACCAGAGCGTGCTCGTGCACGACGTGAAGGATCCGCACTGGCTCGGCCGCGACCGGTTCGTGCTCTCGGCCGGGCACTCCAGCCTCACGCAGTACATCCAGCTGTACTTCGACGGACTCCTGGAGAAGTCCGACATCGAGTCGCTGCGCACGTTCGGCTCGAAGACCCCGGGTCACCCGGAGGTGCACCACACCGAGGGCGTCGACCTGACGACCGGTCCGCTGGGCGCCGGCGTCGCCACCGGCATCGGCATGGCGATGGCGCAGCGCCGTCAGCGCGGCCTGTACGACCCCGACGCGGCGCCGGGCGACAGCGTGTTCGACCACCACGTCTACATCGTCGCCGGCGACGGCTGCATGATGGAGGGCGTGGCCAGCGAGGCCAGTTCGCTCGCCGGCACCCAGCGCCTGGGCAACGTCACGCTCATCTACGACCAGAACCAGATCTCGATCGAGGACGACACCGACGTGTCGTTCAGCGAAGACGTCGCGGCCCGCTACGAGGCCTACGGCTGGGACGTGCGGGTCGTCGAGTGGCGTCCCCAGCACGGCACCACCTCCCCCGACTACGTCGAAGACGTCGACGCGCTCATGGCCGCGATCGAGGCCGGCCGCAAGGTCGGCGACAAGCCGACGTTCATCATGCTGCGCACGGTCATCGCGTGGCCCTCCCCCGGCGCCCAGGGCACCGGCAAGGCGCACGGCGCCGCGCTCGGCGACGACGAGGTCAAGGGCCTGAAGGAGACGATCGGGTTCGACCCGGAGCAGACCTTCGAGGTCGACGAGAGCGTGCTCGCCACCGTGCGGGCCGCCCGCGCCGAGCGCAGCGCGATGCACCGCAAGGCGTGGGACGACAAGTTCGAGGCGTGGAAGTCCGCCAACCCGCAGGGTGCCGCCCTGCTCGAGCGGGTGCGGGCCCGGCAGCTGCCCGAGGGCTTCGAGGAGGCGATCCCGACCTGGGAGGCCGACCCCAAGGGCATCGCCACCCGCGCCGCCAGCGGCAAGGTGCTCACCGCGCTGGCCGACGTCATGCCCGAGCTGTGGGGCGGCTCGGCCGACCTCGCGGAGTCGAACAACACGACGATGGGCGGGCAGCCCTCGTTCATCCCCGAAGACCGCCAGACCGACATGTGGCAGGGCAACCCCTACGGGCGCACGCTGCACTTCGGCGTACGCGAGAACGCGATGGGCATGATCGTCAACGGCATCGCGCTCGAGGGGCTGACCCGACCGTACGGCGGCACGTTCCTCGTCTTCTCCGATTACATGCGCCCGGCCGTGCGGCTCGGCGCGATCCAGGAGTGCGACGCGATCTACGTGTGGACGCACGACTCCATCGGCCTCGGTGAAGACGGCCCGACGCACCAGCCGATCGAGCATCTCGCCGCGCTGCGGGCCATTCCCGGGCTCGACATCGTGCGCCCCGCCGACGCCAACGAGACCGCCGCCGCCTGGAAGGTCGTGCTCGCCCGGCACGGCCGCCCGACCGGCATCGCCCTGTCGCGGCAGGCCCTGCCGGTGCTCGACCGCTCGCAGGTCGGCTCGGTCGACGGGGTCGCCAAGGGTGCCTACGTGCTGGTCGAGGGATCGAAGCAGACGCCCGACGTCATCCTCATCGCCACCGGCTCCGAGGTGTCGATCGCGGTCGAGGCCGCGCAGACGCTGGAGTCCGAGGGCGTCGCCACCCGCGTCGTCTCGATGCCGTGCGTCGAGTGGTTCGCCGAGCAGAGCGACGAGTACCAGGAGCAGGTGCTGCCGGCGGCCGTCAAGGCGCGGGTCAGCGTCGAGGCCGGCGTGTCGATGGGTTGGCGCGACCTCGTCGGCGACGCGGGCAAGATGATCGCCATCGACCACTTCGGCGCCTCCGCCGACGGCAAGACGCTGTTCACGGAGTTCGGGTTCACGCCGGAGGCGGTCGTCGGCGCCGCGAAGGAGTCGCTCGCCACGGTCTCCGGCGCGGTGCCCGGCGGAGACGGCCCGGTCGCCGGTTCGGCCAACTTCGAGGAAGGCAACTGATCACGGGGCCGGCCGCCCCGCCCGGGCGGCCGGCCCTCCCCCTGCCGCGGCGACGATGCCTGCGAACCGCATCCGACCCCCGCCGCGGCGCGGCCGGGGTCATCGAACGCAAGGAGAGACCATGACCGCGGTGGAGATCGGCCCTGGCCGCAACCCCCTGCGTGACCCCCGGGACAAACGGCTCCCGCGCATCGCCGGCCCCTGCAGCATGGTGATGTTCGGCGTGACCGGCGATCTCGCGCGCAAGAAGCTCATGCCGGCCGTCTACGACCTGGCCAACCGGGGTCTGCTGCCGCCCGGCTTCTCGTTCGTCGGGTTCGCCCGGCGCGACTGGAGCCAGGACGAGTTCGCCCAGGTCGTGCGCGAATCCGTCGTCAACCACGCCCGCACGCCGTTTCGCGAGGAGGTGTGGCGCCAGCTCGTCGAGGGCGTGCGGTTCGTCTCCGGCACCTTCGACGACGACGCCGGCTTCGACAACCTCGCGACCACCCTGAAAACCCTCGACGAGGAACGCGGCACCGGCGGCAACCACGCCTTCTACCTGTCGATCCCGCCCGGCAGCTTCGCGGGAGTGTGCCGGCAGCTGCAGCGCAGCGGCCTGACCACGCAGGACGGCGACGCCTGGCGCCGGGTCGTCATCGAGAAGCCGTTCGGGCACGACCTGGCCAGCGCCCGCGAGCTCAACGACATCGTCGAGACCGTCTTCCCGCCCGACTCGGTCTTCCGCATCGACCACTACCTCGGCAAGGAGACCGTGCAGAACCTCCTCGCGATGCGGTTCGCCAACCAGATGTACGAACCGATCTGGAACGGCAACTACGTCGACCACGTGCAGATCACGATGGCCGAGGACATCGGCATCGGCGGCCGCGCCGGCTACTACGACGGCATCGGCGCGGCGCGCGACGTCATCCAGAACCACCTGCTGCAGCTGCTCGCGCTCACCGCGATGGAGGAGCCGGTGGCCTTCGACGCCAAGCACCTACGCGCCGAGAAGGAGAAGGTGCTCTCGAGCGTCCGGCTCGCGGGCAGCGTCGAGGAGGCCACGGCCCGCGGGCAGTACGCGGCGGGTTGGCAGGGCGGGGAGAAGGTCATCGGCTACCTCGAGGAGGACGGGGTCGACGCGACCTCGACGACCGAGACGTTCGCCGCGCTCAAGCTGCTCGTGCAGACCCGTCGTTGGGCGGGCGTGCCGTTCTACCTGCGCACCGGCAAGCGCCTCGCCAAGCGGGTCACGGAGATCGCGGTCGTCTTCAAGCGCGCCCCGCACCTTCCCTTCGGCGACACCGAGACCGAGGAGCTGGGCAACAACGCGATCGTCATCCGCGTGCAGCCGGATGAGGGGGTGACGATCCGGTTCGGCTCCAAGGTGCCCGGTGCGCAGATGGAGGTGCGCGACGTGACGATGGACTTCGGCTACGGGCGCGCGTTCACCGAGTCCAGTCCGGAGGCGTACGAGCGGCTCATCCTCGACGTGCTGCTCGGCGACCCGCCGCTGTTCCCCCGCCACGAGGAGGTCGAGTTGTCCTGGGAGATCCTCGACCCGGTCACCGCGGCCTGGGCGGCCGACCCCACGGTGCCGCAGCCGTACCAGTCGGGTCACTGGGGTCCGCAGTGCGCCCACGACATGCTCGCCCGTGACGGACGCACCTGGAGGATGCCGTGATCGTCGACCTGCCCGCCACCAGCATCGGGGCCGTCGCCAAGAAGCTCGTGCAGTTGCGTGACGACGTCGGCGCGATGGCCCTGGGGCGCGTGCTCACGCTCGTCATGGTCACCGACGAGTCGCGGGCCGAGTCGTCGCTGCAGGTCGCCAACGACGCGACCCGCCAGCACCCGAGCCGGATCGTGTGCCTGGTCGCGGGCAACCGGCGCGCCGCCGACCGCATCGACGCGCAGATCCGGGTCGGCGGCGACGCCGGCGCGAGCGAGGTCGTCGTGCTGCGGGTCTACGGCGAACTCACCCGGCACGGGGAGTCGGTGGTGCTGCCGCTGCTCCTGGCCGACTCCCCCATCGTCGTGTGGTGGCCGGACGAGGCGCCGAAGAACCCCGCCGAGGACCCGATCGGGCGGCTGGGGTCGCGGCGCATCACCGACAGCGAGCACGCGTCGTCGCCGCCGAAGGCGATCGCGGCCCGCGCGAAGACGTACGTGCCCGGCGACACCGACCTCGTGTGGACCCGCACGACGAAGTGGCGCGGGCTGCTCGCGGCGGCCCTGGATCAGCCTCCGTACGAGCAGGTCACGGCGGTGACGGTGACCGGGGGTCTCGACTCGGCCTCCTGCGATCTGCTCGGCGCGTGGCTCGGGGCCTACCTCGACGCACCGGTCACCCGGGCGCGTACGCCTGCGGGTACGGGGCTGGTCAGCGTGCGGCTCGACCGCGAGTCGGGCCCGGTCGACCTCGTGCGCCCCGACGGCAAGAACGCCGTGCTCGATCAGGTCGGCCAGCCGTCCCGCCGCCTCGCGCTGGCGCGGCGTTCGGACGCCGAGTGCCTGGCCGACGAGCTCGCGCGCCTCGACGCCGACGAGGTCTACGCCCGCACGCTGCGCGACGGACTGGGCCGGCTCTCGGCGCGGCGCACCATGCCGGCCTCCGAGGCCACCGCCAAAGGCAAGGCGCCCGCCGTCGACGAGGCCGCCCAGGCGTAGCCCCACGTCCC
>JBDIAM010000035.1:0-16989 GCA_039812445.1 Piscicoccus intestinalis
GCGGCCCGCGCGGCCGTCAGCGGCGACCCCCGGATCGCCGGGCTCGTGCTGTGGGCGTCCTACCCCGACTCCGCGGTGCGCGACGTGCCGCTGCCGGCGTTGTCGATCTACGGCACTCGTGACGAACTGGCGAGCGCCTCGGTCGTGCGCGGCGCCGCCGAGCAGCTGCCGCGCGCGAGTTTCGTTGCCGTCGAAGGCGGCTCGCACGCGTACTTCGGCGACTACGGCGAGCAGCCGGGAGACGGGGTGCCCACCGTCTCCCGCGACGTCGCCCAACGTCAGATCGCCGCAGCGACGGCCGACTTCCTCGGTGAGCTCGGCGACTGAGCCGCCGCTCTCGGCGACGTCGCGGCGTCGATCACGTCGCGTCGACAGCTGAATCCTGCTGCAGCCGAACGTGGCTCGCGGTCAGGTCGCGCACGTCCGGTACGCCGAGCAGGCTCAGCGTGCGGTGCACCTGCGAGGTGAGGATCTCCAGCGACCGGGTCACGCCCGCCCGGCCGCCCGCCATGAGCCCGTACAGGTAGGCGCGCCCCACCATGACGGCGTCGGCGCCCAGGGCCACGGCGGCCACGATGTCGCCGCCGTTGAGCACGCCGCTGTCGAGCAGCACCGGAACGCGGTGGTCGACCGCCGCGACGACCTCGGGCAGCAGCTCCAGGGGCGCGACCGCCCGGTCGAGCTGGCGGCCGCCGTGGTTGGAGACGATGAGGCCGTCGACGCCGAGGTCGACGAGGTCTCGGGCGTCGTCGGGGTGCTGGATGCCCTTGACGACGATGCGCCCCGGCCAGCTTTCGCGCAGCCAGGCGAGGTCGGCGAGCGTGACGCTCGGGTCGAACATCCGGTCGACGAGGTCGGCCACGCTGCCTCCCGAGGTGCGCAGCGAGGCGAACTCGATGGGCTCGCTGGTCAGCACGTTCGCCCACCAGCGCGGTCGGATCGCCATGCCGCCGATCGTGCGCGGGGTCAGCGACGGCGGCACCGTGAGGCCGTTGCGGACGTCGCGTAGCCGCTGCCCGGCCACCGCCGTGTCGACCGTCAGGACCAGGGTCTCGAAGCCGTTGGCGGCGGCGCGGCGCATGAGGTCGCGCGAGGCGTCGCGGTCGCGCCACAGGTACAGCTGGAACCAGCGCTGCACGTCCGGAACGTCGGCGGCGAGGTCCTCGACGGAGACGGTGCCCATCGTCGACAGCGCGTACGGCACCCCCGCCGCGGCCGCGGCCCGACCGACGGCCCATTCGCCCTCGTGGTGCATCATCCGCGTGAAACCGGTGGGCGCGAGCACGAGCGGGATCGGACTGGTCGCGCCGAGCAGTTCGACACCCGCGCGCACCTGCGCGACGTCGCGCAGCACGTGCGGGCGAAACTCCACGCGCCGGAACGCTTCCCGGGCCCGCTGCAGCGACACCTCGCCCTCGGCGGCGCCGTCGACGTAGTCGAAGACCGCTTTCGGGGCGCGCCGCTGCGCCAGGGCGCGCAGGTCTTCGATCGTCGCCGCCCGCGCCAGGGCCGCCTCCGTTCGTCGCCAGGTCGGCTTCTCGAACTGCACGAGCGGGCGCAGCTCGCCCCACGTCGGAATCCGTCGCTGTAGTG
Organism: Piscicoccus intestinalis; assembly: GCA_039812445.1. Classification (GTDB taxonomy): domain Bacteria; phylum Actinomycetota; class Actinomycetes; order Actinomycetales; family Dermatophilaceae; genus Kineosphaera; species Kineosphaera intestinalis_A. Next base: position 1,594 of record JBDIAM010000035.1, read on the forward strand.
GCATCGCCACACCCCCAGGTCTCGCCGGCCGGCCGCGCCGCGGCCCTCGCAACAGCCAGTGACCCTACTCCTGGCCGGCGTGACGACGGCCGCCCCGGGCGACGCCGCCGAAGCCTGGCCACCGACTCCTGAACCGGACACCGCTTGCTCGACCGGACACGTGTGATCGGACGTGCTCCGTCGACCAGGAGGTGTCCCGTTCGTCAGCGCGTCACGGCCGGTGAGGGTGGCCGAGTCGGTCGTGCTCACTCACGGCTCGAGCGGATGCTGCGCAGCGACGGGCTCCGACGGGGGAGCCACCCAGCAGGCCAGCAGCGAGAGCGCCTGCGCGCTGGGCGAATCCGGGGCCGCCGTGTAGACGTTGAGCCGCTGGCCCGGGTCGCTCGGCAGCTCGAACGCTTCGAAGTCGAGGGTGAGGTCGCCGACGAGCGGGTGGTGCAGCCGCTTGACCCCGGAGCGGTGGTAGCGCACGTCGTGCGCGGCCCACAGGTGTCGGAATTGCTCGCTGCGCGTGGAGAGCTCGCCGATCAGATCGTGGAGTTCGCGGCTGTAGGGGTCGCCGCCGGCCTCCGCGCGCAGAAAGGCGACGGCATCGCTGCGCACGGAGTCCAGATCGACGAAAAAGTCAGCGGCCGTAGGGTCGAGGAAGACGAACCGGGCGCTGTTCGGGGTCTCGCCGGGGCCGCAGTGCTCGTACACCGGGCCGTACAGGGCGCGGCCCAGGTCGTTGGCCGCCAGGATGTCGAAGCGCCCGTTGCGGATGTACGCCGGGCTCGGCATGAGGTCCAGCACACGCCGGACCGTCGCGCGCACCCGCATGCGCGGCGGTCTCGCCTGACGGCGACCACCGCTCGGCGCGGCCGCGGCCCGCACGATCTTGTGCAGATGGTCGCGTTCGGCCTCGTCGAGCTGCAGGGCGTGCGCCAGCCCGTCGAGCACGGTGTCGGAGACCGACCCGACCCGGCCGCGTTCGAGGCGGATGTAGTACTCGACGCTGATGCCCGCGAGCAACGCCACCTCCTCGCGGCGCAGCCCGGTGACGCGTCGGTTGACCCCGTAGACCGGCAACCCGACCTCGGCGGGCGTCAAACGCGCACGTCGGTTGCTGAGGAAGTCACGCAGCTCGTCCTTGGGGTTCACCCGATTCAGCCTACGAAGCGCGCGGGCGGGCGCCAGACCCTGCCGGTACCACCCAGTCGCCAGAGGAGTCGCCGCCCGAGTCGTCACCCGAGTCGTCACCCGACCGGCGCGCGGCTCGGCGCGCGCGGAGAGTCGTTGCGGTCTAGCGTGAGACAGCGAATGTCGTACTACGTCCGGAGGTCCCGATGAGCGACGAGAGCAACGCCGACAAGGCCCCCGCCCAGGCCATCGCCGAAGAGGCGACCGACGCGGCCAACGAGGGTCAGCCGCAGGCCGCCGAGGCCACCGAGGAGGCCACCGGCGAGACCACCCAAGAGGCCGCCGAGGAGGAGGCCACCGAGGAGGAGGCCATCGAGCCCCAGGGGGCGCAGGAGCAGGAGCCCGACGACGAGTCGGAGCAGCCGTCGACCGCGCAGGAGACCCCCGCGGGCGACAACGCCGCGCAGCCCGAGGACGGCGACGCGGGCGACTCGACGGAGGCCGACGAGGCCGCGGCCGGGCCCGCCGAGGAGATGGACCCCGGCACGGACAAGAATGAGGTCAGCACCGGCGCCGTGGAGTAGTCGCAGCGCCCGACCCACCGATCACCCCGATTTCGACACGTCTCTATCCCGGCATGCCCTCTGCATGTACTAAGGAGATGACACATGTCCGACCAGGACACCGACCAGACCACCACCGACCAGCTGACCCTGCAGGACCCGGTGACGCGCTACCCGCAGATCAGCCCGCCCGCGAAGGCCCTGCCCGGGGTCGGCCTCGACTCCGAGCTGACTCCGAAGGCCGACCTGGGAGAGCACTCGTACCGCGGCACCGGCCGCCTGACCGGCCGCAAGGCGCTCGTCACCGGCGGCGACTCCGGCATCGGCGCCGCCATCGCCATCGCCTTCGCCCGCGAGGGCGCCGACGTCGCGATCACCTACCTCCCCGAGGAGGAGAGCGACGCCGCCGACATCGCGCGCATCATCGAGGAGTCGGGCCGCACCGCCGTGCGCGTGCCCGGCGACCTGCGCGACAAGGCCTTCGCCGCCTCCCTCGTGGAGCAGGCGGTCGAAGGTCTGGGCGGTCTCGACATCCTCGTCAACAACGGCGGTAAGCAGGTCGCCGGCGAGTTCACCGAGATCGACGACGAGCAGCTCGAGGCCACGTACGACATCAACATCCTGGCGATGTTCCGGCTCGTGCGCGCCGCGCTGCCGCACCTGGAGCCGGGGTCGACGATCATCAACTCGACGTCGATCCAGGCCTACCAGCCCTCGCCGACCCTCGTCGACTACGCCTCGACCAAGGCGGCCATCAACAACTTCACCAAGGGGCTGTCGGAAGCCCTGGCGCCCAAGGGGATTCGCGTCAACGCCGTGGCCCCCGGTCCGATCTGGACGCCGCTGCAGCCGTCGGGTGGTCAGCCCGCCGACGCCCTGCCCGAGTTCGGCCACCAGACCGCGCTCGGCCGCGCGGGGCAGCCGACCGAGCTGGCTCCGGCGTACGTCTTCCTCGCCTCGCCGGAGTCGAGCTACGTGCTCGGTGAGACCCTGAACGTCAACGGCGGCATGCCCACCCCCTGACTGGCCCCGCCCCCGTTCCCCCCACCCCAACCGGCCGAAGGCTGCCCTTTCGGTCGGGGGCTCGTGCCTCAGCCGTAGCCCTCGACCCAGCGGGCAGCCTTCGGCCGTGTCTCGCCGGGCCCGGCACCGGCTCCGTTGCGACCGACCGTCCGCTGCGCGGTGCGTGATCGACGGCGCGCGGGCGTCTAGGCTCGGGTCGCCGACCCGTCCGACGGCGGCCGGGGCGACCGGCCCATCGCCCACCGAGGGAGCTGCGATGACGACGAAAGACACCGCCGAGCCCGGTGTGCGCGCCGCCTTCGCCGCCCAGTTGCAGGCGATGACCGCTCACGACACGGTGGCCCTCGGGGCGCTGCTCGGTGAGGAGATGACGCTGACCCACATGGGCGGCCACGTGCAGCCCCGGGCCGAGTGGCTCGGCGAGATAGGCCGCGGGCTGTTCGTCTACCACGACATCGACGTGGAGTCGGTCTCCGTCGAGGTCGTCGGCCGCACCGCCCACCTGGTCGGTCGCACGCGCACCGACGCCACCGTCTACGGCGCCCGCGAGACGTGGCGCCTGCAGCTCGCCCAGGACTACCGCCGCGCCGGCGACCGTTGGCTCGTCACTCGCTCCGTCGCCACCACCTGGTAACCCCCACAACCCCGCAACCCACGTCACCCCACGCAACCCACGTCACCCAACGTCACTGAGAACTGCGTGTCGTGGTGAGGACTGCTGTCCGTGCCGCAGTCCTCACCACGACACGCAGTTCTCAGCCATGTGTGGGCGTCCTTGGGGACGTAACCGGAGCCTGCGGGTTGATCTAAATACGTAAGTACGTAATTATGAACTCATGACGTCGACGGAGGAGAGGCTCGCGGCTCTCGAGGCCGCCGTGGCCCGGCTGACCGAGCGGGTCGAGAGTGAGCCGGCCGCGGCGCAGGGCCCGAGTGGGTCCGGCGGCGACTTCTGGCTGCTCGACGAGCTGTCCCGGCGGCGGCCGCAGGGCGGTCTGATCTACGCCGGACAGCTCGATCTGCCAACGGGTCCGGTGCGCTGGCAGATGGGCGTGGACCCCGCCGAGCTGCTCGAGTCGGACTGGCACGAGACGGCCTCCGCCCTGGCCGCGCTGGCCCATCCCGTGCGGCTGCGGCTCGTGCAACTCGTCCTGACCGGAGTCGAGACCACCGCCGAGCTCGCGCAGGACGAGGAGCTCGGCACCACCGGCCAGCTGCACCACCACCTACGCCAACTCGTGGCCGCCGGATGGCTGGTCTCCGCGGGCCGTGGCCGCTACACCGTGCCGCCGCACCGCGTCGTTCCCGTGCTTCTCGTCGTGGCGGCCGCCGGTCGGTGACCGGCCGAATTCCGCTTCAAACCAACGAATTTCGCCCTTTGTGAGGACTCCCATGCCTACTTCGATCTCCCCTGCCCCGAAGGCCCCCAAGGCCCCCGAGACACCCGAGACACCCGAGCACGCCGGGCCGCGGTCGCCCGGCGTGACCGCACGCTCGGTCGCCGTGTCTGTCGCAGTGCTGGCTCTGATCGGCGCGCTGCTCGCGACCGTGTTCGGGCCCGACCCGCGCCCGAGCGGTCAACGCTCCGGTGACCCCGACCTGGTGAGCCGCCTCGAAGCCTCCCTCGGCGAGGGGCGCGGCCTGAGTGCCGTGTCGGCCGCGCGAATCGACGCCGGCGGGACCGCCTTCGCGGGCCTCGGCGACGATCTGGGCGGAGACGGAGCGGCCCCGTCCGCCGACACCCCGTTCGAGCTCGGCTCGATCACCAAGGTGTTCACCGGGCACCTGCTCGCCGACGCCGTCGCGCGCGGTGAGATGCGCCTGGACGACCCGCTCTCGCGGCACCTGCCCGAACTGGCGGGCAGCCCCGCCGGGGGAGTCACGCTGCAGCAGTTGGCCACTCACACCAGCGGGTTGCCGCGGCTGCCTGCGGGCATGGTGAGCCTGCGGTCGGCGTTCGCGCCCGTCGACCCGTACTCCGACTGGTCCGCGCAGCGGGTGATCGACGCCGCGCGCACGACAGGCGCCGACGAGCTCGGCGAGCCGGGCGAGTTCGAGTACTCCAACTTCGGCATGGCGTTGCTCGGGCAGGCTCAGGCTCGGGCCGGCGGTGCCGACTCGTGGGCCGACCTGGCCGGCGAGCGCCTGTTCACCCCGCTCGGCATGACGGCGACGCGGGTCGTCGCGGCCGGTGACGCCGAACCCGCCGGCCTGCCGACCCCGCGCTGGGCCAACGGCCGGGCCGCGCAGCCCTGGACCGGAGACGGTTTCGCGCCCGCCGGCACCTCCACCCGCACGACCGCCCGCGACCTCGCGCGCTTCGCGCAGGCCGTGCTCGACGGCTCGGCGCCCGGCGCGCAGGCCACCCGACCGGTCACGACGACCGGAGACGGGGAGCGCCTCGGCCTCGGCTGGATCGTCTCCGCTTCCGGCAGCGAGGGTGGCGAGGACGGCGGCGGCAGCGAGCTGACCTGGCACAACGGCGGCACCGGTGGCATGCGCACGATCCTGGCCCTCGACCCCGCGGCCGGTCGCGCCGGCCTCGCGCTGGCCGTCACCGACTCCTCGATCGACTCGCTCGGCGTCGACCTGGCGGGCGACTCGTCGACCCCGCTGCGCACCGGGCCCGGCGTGCTCGGCGCGGTCTCGCTCATGGTGGCGGGCGTCGTGCTGCTGGCGCTGCTCGTGCGGCTGACGCGGCCCTCGGACCGGCTGCGGCTGGCGTCCGGCGTGCTCGATGGGGGCGTCGCCACCGTGCTGCTCGCGGTCGCCGGCCCCTGGAACTGGCTGCCCGCGTGGGCGATCGGCGCGCTGCTCGGCGTGCTGGTCGCGGCCGCGGTGCTGTCGGTGGCCGCCATGCGCGGAGCGCCCGTCGTGCCCGCCAAGGGTCGGGTCGGCGCGTACGTGTCCGTGGCTCTCAGCGCGGCCATCGCCGCGGCCACCGGCTACGTGCTGTTCTGACAGCCCCCGACGCCCGAGAACCCCCGACCCTGAAAACTGCGTGTCGTGGTGAGAACTGCGGCACGAACAGCAGTTCTCACCACGACACGCAGTTTTCAGGGAAGTGTGGGGGACGGGCGGTTAGACCAGGCGGGTGGTGAGTTCGCCGATGCCCTCGATGCGGCTGACGATCGTCTCGCCGGCGGCGAGGTAGCGGCGGGGCTTGCGCACCGAACCGACTCCGGCTGGGGTGCCGGTGAAGATGAGGTCGCCGGGCAGCAGGCGCACCACCTGCGAGAGCCGGGAGACGAGGGCGGCGACGGGGAAGACGAAGTCGGCGGTCGTGCCGTCCTGCATGGTCTCACCATCGAGGGTGCAGCCGATGGCGAGGGCGTCGCGGTCGGCGAACTCGTCGGCAGTGACGACGGCCGGCCCGAGCGGCCCGAAGCCGGGGTAGGACTTGCCGAGCGAGAACTGCGGCGGCTTGACGGCGAACTGCACGCGCCGCTCGGAGAGATCCTGACCGACGGTGAGCCCGGCGACATGCTCCCACGCATCCGCCTCGTCGATCTTCAGCCCCTCGCGGCCGATGACGACGACGAGCTCAACCTCCCAGTCGACCCGGTCGGAGACCAGCTCGACGTCGGCGACCGGCCCGGTCAGGCACGACGCGAATTTGGTGAACACCACCAGCTCCGTAGGGATCTCGAGGTCCGCCTCGATCGCGTGGTCGCGGTAGTTCAGCCCGATCGCGAAGATCTGGCGCGGGCTCGGCACGGGCGGCCCCAGCTCCGACACCGAGACCGGGGAGCCCTGCGGCAGCGACGCCTGCCCCGCCCACGCCACGAAGTCGTCCCACGCGTCGTAGACCGAGGCGACGTCAGGGCCGAACCGCCCTTCGCTGGCGGAGGCAATGTCGACGGCCGGCACCGTGTCGGAGCCGGTCAGCTCGCCGGAGCCGGGCAGCAGCACGGCACGGTCGGTGAGATTGGCGATACGCATGGCGGACTCCTGTGTCGGGCGAACCTGGCGGCGTCGCCACCACCCTAGGTTCAGTCCGGGCGCCGCCGCAGGGCCGTCGCCTCGATGGGGGCGAGGATGAGCTGCTCGTAGATCTGCCCCATCCGATCCGGCGGGTAGGGCCGGTCGTGGTCGAGCCACCACTCGATGAGGTGCAGGAACGAGACGATGTAGTGGTCGGCGGCCACGTTCGCCGGCACCGGCGCATCGGGCAGCGGCTCGAAGATCTCCAGCAGGCTCATGGCGCTGACCTCCATGATCTTGGTGGTCAGGCCGAGGGACCGATCGGCCTTGAGCAGGAGCCGGTACATCCCCGGGTGCTGCGCCGCATGCTCGAACACGATCGCGCAGGACCGCGCGGGGGCCTCTCCGGTCAGCGTCGGCAGCAGCGCCATCATCTCCGCGTGCATGTCGTCGACGCTGCCGCGAAGCAGCGCCTCGACGCTGCCGTAGTGCCGGAAGAACGTCGCGTAACCGACGCCGGCGCGACCGGTCAGCTCCCGCACCGTGATCGACTCCAGCGGCCGGTCGGCGCTGAGCTCGATGAGGGCCTCGGTGAGGCGGCGGCGCGTGCGGCGCACCCGCTCGTCGAGTCGGGGCGCGTGCGGATCGCGCGGATGGATGGTGGCGATGTTGCTCACTGGTGGGCTGCTCCGGCTGCCGTCGTCACGTGCGGTGATCCACGTTGTGTCGAAAATATGATCCAACGCGAATCATAAGTCGAGCCGTCGTGCCCACGCAGACGTCCGGTCCTGATCAGGCGCGCGGCTCGCGTCCCGCCGGTTGCGTCGGGGTGTCTCGCAGCGGAGCCGGTTGCTTCAGCGGCACCCGCACCGGCTCCGAAGGCGTCACGCGCAGCGTGCGATCGTCGACGACGACGTCGACCGGCTCGTCCCCGGCGCGCGGCAGGCTCACGGTCGTGCCCTGCGCGGTCGTCTCGACATGCAGGAGTCGGCCGCGCCAGTGCACGCGGTAGGCGGTGCGCGTCAGCGCCGACGGCAGGTGCGGGGCGAGCTCGAGCACCTCGTGGTCCTCGCGCAGACCGCCGAGCCCGGCGACGATCGCGAACCACGACCCGGCGATCGAGGCCAGGTGCAGCCCTTTGGCGCCGTCGCCGTTGACGTCGCGAAGGTCGACGAGCGCCGCCTCCCGGGCGTAGGCGTAGGCGAGGTCGACGTGGTCGGCCTGCGCGCACACGACGGCCTGCACGGCCGCCGACAACGAGGAGTCGCGCACGGTCCGGGCCTCGTAGTACTCCAGGTCGGCCGCCACCTGCTCGGGCGTGAACGCGTCGCGGCACCACCAGATCGCCTGCACGAGATCGGCCTGCTTGAGCACCTGCCGCCGGTAGATCTTCGCGTAGTGCGAATGCTCTTGCACCGGATAGCGATCCGTCTTCTGGGAGAACCGCCACTCGCGGTAGGACGTGAACCCCTCGTTGGCGGGGTGCACGCCGCGCGCCTCGTCCCACGGCACGTAGACGGCGTCGGCGGTCTCGTGCCAGCGGGCGATCTCGTCCGCGTCGACCCCGAGACGCGCGGCCTGCTGCGCGTCGGCCTCGCACAGCTGCGCCGAAACCCGCAGGTTGCGCTGCGCCATGAGGTTGGTGAACACGTTGTCGTCGACGACCCCGGTGTACTCGTCGGGGCCGGTCATGCCGAACAGGTGCCAGCGACCGTCGGTGTCGGTGTTGCCCATCGAGATCCACAGCCGGGCGGTCTCGACGAGCACCCCGAGACCGCCGACCTCCTCGACGGGCCGGCCGGTGGCGTTGCTCCAGTGGTCGAAGGCGCGGGCGATGTCGGCGTTGACGTGCATCGCGGCGGTGCTCGCCGGCCAGTACGCCGACACCTCCCGGCCGCTGATCGTGCGCCACGGAAACGACGCACCCTGCAGGTCGAGCACGTCGGCGCGCTCCCGGGCCAGGTCGAGCCGCCCCGAGCGCCACCCGAGCAGGCGCGCCGCCGCCTCCGGGCGCAGCAGCGTGAGCGCGGGCAGGACGAACCCCTCGATGTCCCAGAACGTGTGGCCGCTGTACCCGGAGCCGGTCAGACCCTTGGCGCCCAGCGGCGCGTCGTCGATGCACACCGCCGACGACAACAGCTGGAACAGGCAGTAGCGCACGGCCACCTGCAGCTCGGGGTCGCCGTCGAGCTCGACGTCGCACTCGCGCCAGAAGTCGTCGAGGAAAGCCCGCTGGCGGCGGGCCAATTCGTCCCAGCCGAGGGCAACGGAGTCGGTGAGCGCGGCGAGCGCCAGTTCGGTGAGCGTGTCGGCGCTGCTCTCGTCGGAAGCGGCGTGGCCGAGGTGCTTGACGAGGACGAGCCGCTGCCCGGCGCGCAGGTCGACGACCGCCGAGGTGACGATGCGGTCGGGCTCCACCTCGGTGCGCACGCTCGCGTCCGGGGGCGGGTCGGCCTCCTGCGTGACCGGGGGCGGCCCGTCTCCGGCCCGGACGCCGGTGTCGCGATCGACCGCCGCGTCGGTGTCGGTCAGGCCGGCGTCGGCGCGGGCGAGACCCTCCTCGATCTCGGCCGCAGCGACGTCGGAGTCGGTGCCGACGACGTGCTCGACGGCCGCGGCGACCCGAACCTTCGACCGGCGCGTCTGGTGCACGAGCAACCCGCCGACCGCGCGCTCGCGGCCCGGCGCCAGCGCCTCGAACGGCGCATCGAGGGTCGCGCCGACGCGCGGGTCGTCGTTCTCGATCTCGGGCGGGCTCTCGTTGACGACGAGCCCGGAGCGCGCGAGCACCCGCGCGCTGCCCTCGAGCACCGCCACCTCGTAGCGGATCGCGCAGACCGAACACTGCGTGAGGCTGACGAGCCGGCTCGACCGCACCCGCACGAGCGCGCCGCTGGCCGCGCGCCACAGCACCTCCCGCTCCAGCGTGCCCGCGCGCAGGTCGAGCACCCGTTCGTGGTGCTGCAACGCCGGTGACCGCACGTCGAGCGACACCCCGTCGACGAGGAGCCGGATCGCCGACCCGTCGGCCACCCCGACCATCGCCTCGCCCTGCTCCGGGTGGCCGTAGCCGCCCTCGGGATACGCCAGCGGGTGGGTCTCGTAGACGCCGGACATGAACATGCCCGGGGCATGCCGCGGATCGCCCTCGTCGAGGGTCCCGCGCATGCCGACGTAGCCGTTGGCCAGCGCGAAGACCGATTCGGTGGAGCCCAGGCACGAGGCGTCGACCCCCTGCTCGCGCACGAGCCACGGGTCGTCCAGCGACAGGGTCATAGGTGTCTCATTTCGTCGGCTCCGAGACGGTACCGCCCCCGACCCGGGATGCTAGCCCGTCGGCGCGTACGCGGCGACGCGGGCCGACGCGGGCCGGCGCGGGCCGGCGCGGGCCGACGCGGCCCGCCGGCGCGCGGGGACCCACACGCAGACGCAAACCCGGCCCTCCTCGCGCGGCTGGTCCGGTCAGTCGATGGCCGCGGCGTGTTCCTCCAGCAGCGCGAGGTCCCGCAGGGCGATGTCGCGTCGTCCCCGTCTGGCGAGGACGTCGTCTCGCACGAGCGCGCGCATGCGCTTCGACAGCGTCTCCGGCCGGGCTCCGAGGAACGACGCCAGATCTTTCTGCTGCACGGGCAACGTCACCCAGCGGTCCCCGTCCGCGCCCTCGCGCCGGGGCAGTCGCAGCAGGTAGGCCGCCAGGCGGGCCGTCACGTCGCTCGTGCGGGAGGCGGCCAGGAGCCGTTCGGCCGCGAGCAGCCGTTCGGTGGCGACCTGCAGCATGTGCCGAAGGAGCAGCGGATGCTCGTCCGTCAGCGCCGCCAGATCGTGATGATCCAGCAGCCCCAGGCGTGCTCGGCGCTCGGCGAAGGCGAAGTGCACCGGCGGCCTGCGGAGCACGAACGCGGTGTCGCCGACGTACTCGCCGGCTGCGATGATCCGCACGAGGCGCTCTCGCCCGGTCGGTTCGATGTGCACGACCCGCAGGTGGCCCGACACGACGATGACCAGCCGGTGCTCGGGCGAACCCGCCGCCTGCACGCACTCGCCGGGTTCCGCGGTGACCAGCCGAGTCAACTCGGCCACCCGGTCACGCTCGGCGGGGCTCAGGGCGGCGAAGAGTGGAACGGCGTCGACCCACCGACGCCCGGGCGCGGTCGGTTCCACGGGCCACCTCGTCATGGCGTGTCACGGCAATACGGACAAAACCGTCTCCGTCATGGTGGCCCGTCGGGGCGTCCGCGTAAAGGTCAGGTACCCGCCGCGGGGGTGTCCGGGCCTGCCCGGGCCTCAGGCGGACTGTTCGAGCGGGACGAGTTGCAGGGTCGGGCTCGCCGGGTCGTCGGTCGGCGCGAACTTGACGAATCCGCCTTGCACCATTGGCAGTACGGCGTCCGGATTGTCGATGACGCTCATCTCGAGAACAGTGCGCGGCGGGACGGTGATGCGCGTGGGGATGCCGCTGAGGTAGCCGATCTTCAACGACAGAATGTGCGTGCCCGCGGGGACGTCGAACTCCGACACGTCCCCGGACAGGGGGCCGAGCTCGCCGGTCTCGAGCATGACGACCGCGTCTGCCGGGGCGTAGCCGCGGTGGATTCTCAGGCGGGCGGTCATGGCTACTCCTCCTTCGCGGGCGGCAACGGCCGGTGTCTCCAGCTTCACCCATGACCGGCACGCGCGCGTTGGCCTAGGTCAAGTTGTGGAGCCGGGTCGCGGCCGGTGAGCGCCCGGCTCCGGCGGCGTAGACCGGGGCGGGCGCCGTGGCGCCGGTTACCCTGATCGGGCCACGCGAGCCGGTGGGGGACCAGCAGGTGGCCCCCGCCTCGACGAGGGGGAGCACACGATGGCGCAGCGGGACGACGCCACCCACACGGCCGACAGCCACGACCTCATCCGCGTGCGCGGCGCGCGCGAGAACAACCTGCGCGACGTCAGCCTCGACATCCCCAAGCGGCGGCTGACGGTGTTCACCGGGGTCTCCGGCTCCGGGAAGAGCTCGCTGGTGTTCGGCACGATCGCCGCCGAATCCCAGCGGATGATCAACGAGACCTACCCCGCGTTCGTTCAGGGCTTCATGCCCTCGCTGGCCCGCCCCGACGTCGACCACCTGGAGGGGCTGACGACCGCGATCCGCGTCGACCAGGAGCGCATGGGTGCCAACCTGCGCTCCACCGTCGGAACCGCCACCGACGCGAACGCCATGCTGCGACTGCTGTTCTCGCGGCTGGGTGACCCGCACGTCGGCTCGGCGCAGGCGTACTCGTTCAACGTGCCCTCGGTCTCCGGGGCGGGGGCGGTGACGATCCAGACCGGCGCGAGGAAGGGCACGAAGGAGAAGCGGACCTTCACGCTCATCGGCGGCATGTGCCCCGAGTGCGAGGGCACCGGACGCGTCTCCGACTTCGACCTCACGGCGATCGTCGACGACGCCAAGTCGCTGTCGCAGGGCGCGATCCTCGTGCCGGGCTACTCGATGGACGGCTGGTACGGGCGCATCTTCTCCGGCTACGGCTTCGACATGGACAAGCCCGTCGGCAAGTTCACGAAGGCCGAGCGCGACGACCTGCTCTACAAGGAGCCGACGAAGATCAAGGTCGAGGGCATCAACCTCACGTACGAGGGACTCATCGGTCGCATCCAGAAGTCGATGCTCAGCAAGGACCGCGAGGCGATGCAGCCGCACGTGCGGGCGTTCGTCGACCGCGCCGTCGTCTTCAAGCCGTGCCCCGCGTGCGGCGGCACCCGCCTAGCCCCGCACGCGCTGGAGTCGAGGATCGACGGGCTGAACATCGCCGACTGCTGCGCGATGCAGATCACCGACCTCGCCGCGTGGATCCGCGGGCTCGACCACCCGGAGGCCGCACCGCTGCTCGCCGGTTTGTTGCATCTACTTGATTCATTCGTCGACATCGGACTCGGGTACCTGTCCCTGGAGCGGCCCGCGGGCACGCTCTCGGGCGGCGAGGCCCAGCGCACGAAGATGATCCGCCACCTCGGGTCGTCGCTCACCGACGTCACCTACGTCTTCGACGAGCCGTCGGTCGGGCTGCACCCGCACGACATCGACCGCATGAACGAGCTGCTCGTCGCGCTGCGCGACAAGGGCAACACTGTGTTGGTCGTCGAGCACAAGCCGGAGATGATCGCGATCGCCGACCACGTCGTCGACCTCGGCCCCGGAGCCGGTGCCGGCGGCGGCACGATCTGCTTCGAGGGCACCGTCGACGGACTGCGCGCCAGCGACACGAGCACCGGCCGGCACCTCGACGACCGCGCCCGCCTCAAGGAGACGGTGCGCTCGGCGACCGGCGCCGCGCAGATCCGCGGGGCGGCCACCCACAACCTGCGCGACGTCGACGTCGACGTGCCGCTGGGGGTGCTGTGCGCGGTGACCGGGGTGGCGGGCTCTGGCAAGTCCTCCCTCATCCACGGCTCGCTCGGCAGCCGCGACGACGTCGTCGTCATCGACCAGGGCGCGATCAGGGGCTCGCGCCGCTCCAACCCGGCGACGTACACGGGCCTGCTGGAGCCGGTGCGCAAGGCGTTCGCCAAGGCCAACGGCGTCAAGCCCGCGCTGTTCTCCGCGAACTCCGAGGGCGCCTGCCCGAACTGCAAGGGCGCCGGGGTCGTGTACACCGAGCTGGGGTTCATGGACACGGTCTCCTCGCCGTGCGAGGTCTGCGAGGCGAAGGGCTTTCAGGCGCAGGTGCTCGAGTACCACCTCGGTGGGCGCGACATCGCGCAGGTGATGGCGATGTCGGTGGCGGAGGCGGTGGAGTTCTTCGGCGCCGGCGAGGCGAGGGTGCCGGCCGCGCACAAGATCCTGGTCCGGCTCGCCGACGTCGGGCTGGGCTATCTGACGATCGGGCAGCCGCTGACGACGCTGTCCGGCGGCGAACGGCAGCGGCTCAAGCTCGCGTCGCAGATGGGCGAGAAGGGCTCGATCTACGTGCTCGACGAGCCGACGACCGGCCTGCACCTGGCCGACGTGGAGAACCTCCTCGCGCTGCTCGACCGGCTCGTCGACGCCGGCACCTCGGTGATCGTCATCGAGCACCACCAGGCGGTCATGGCCCACGCCGACTGGATCATCGACCTCGGCCCCGGCGCCGGGCACGACGGGGGCCGAGTCGTTTTCGAGGGCACCCCCGCCGAGCTCGTCGAGGCTCGATCGACCCTGACCGGTGAGCACCTGGCCGCGTACGTCGGCGGGTGACCCCCGCGGCTCGTTGCCCGGCCACCGCTCGGACTATCACCGCGGAAAGCCGTTGTGTCGGTACAAGCCGCTGACCTGCGGTGACTCGAATCGGCGCCGAGAAATCGGGGCGCGGTGATAGTCCGAACGGTGGCGGCCGATCCTGACCGGAGCCGAAGAGGAGGGCAATCCGTGCCCCGGAGGCCCCCGGAGGCCCCCGGAGGCGTCCGGAGGCGTCCGGAGGCGTCCGAGGCGTCCGTGCCCGTGCGCTACGCGGGGTAGTCGATCAGCTCGGTGCGCCCGCTGGCCAGGGAGGCGGTGGCGGCCTCGGCGATGGCCTGGGCGGCCAGGCCGTCGGCCAGCGACGGTTGGATGGGGACGCCGGCCTGCAGCGAGCGCACGAAGTGCCCGATCGCGGCGGCGTAGGTCGGCTGGACGCGCTCGAACCAGCCGGGGTACAGGCCCGGTTCGGTGACGGCGCCGGGTCCGTAGCGGGCGACGGCGCCGACCCGCTGGCGGCGGGCCTCGATCATGCCGGTCGAGCCGTGCACCTCGATCTTCTCGTCGTAGCCGTACCCGGTGCGCCGGGCGCAGTCGATCTGCACGAGGGCGCCGGAGGGCAGCCGCAGCGAGGTGATCGAGGTGTCGACGTCGCCGTGCGCGGTGATCCGCGGGTCGGCCAGGGCAGAGCCCATCGCGTGCACGGCCACCGGGTCTTGACGGGTGATCCAGCGGGCCAGGTCGAAGAAGTGCACGGCCTGGTCCCGCATCTGTCCGCCGGAGACCGCGATGTACTCCAGCGGCGGCATCGACGGACCGCGGCTCGTCAGCTGGACGAGTTCGACGTCGCCGACCCCGCCGGCCGCCACCGCTGCCGTCAGCTCGGCGTAGGCGACGTCGAAGCGGCGGTTGAAGTCGACCATCGCCGTGACGCCCGCGGCCTGCGCGTGCCGCGCGGCGTCGATGGCGCGGCTCAGGTCGAGGTCGATCGGCTTCTCCAGCAGCACCGCGAGGCCGGCGTCCGCGGCACGGCGCAGGTGGGCGGCGTGCGTGTCGGTCGAGGAGGCGATGAGCACCGCGTCGACCCGCTCGGGGTCGAAGGCGACCTCCACCTCGGTCGTGCCCAGCGCGCCGTGCCGCTCGCCGAGCTGGCTCGCCCGGGAGTCGTCGATGTCGTAGACGACCGCGAAGTCGACCTCGGGGTCGGCGGCCAGGGCGGCGGCGTGCACCCCGCCGATGAAACCGGCTCCGATGAGGGCCATGCGGATCGGGTCTGCCATGTCAGGCCTCCTCGGTGTCGCTGGTGTCGCTGGAGCGGGGGCGGGGCCGGGTGGGCAACTCGACCCACCGGCCACCGCCGTCGTGCGACTGCGTGACGGCCTCGACGAACTCGACGCCGCGCAGGCCGTCGTCGCCATCGGGGAATCGCGCCTGGGGCGCCTGTGTCGCCTCGGGTGCCGCAGCGCCGTCGCGGCGGGCAATCACCACGTCGGCGACATCACGATAGAAGTTGCCGAAGGCCTCGATGAAGCCCTCGGCGTGCCCGAGTCCGACGCGGGTCAGGCGGGTCGCGTC
>JBDIAM010000036.1:0-16983 GCA_039812445.1 Piscicoccus intestinalis
GTCGACAGCCCCTACCTGCGGCTCAACCTCGACCTGTACCACGCGCAGGTCGACGAGGGGAACCTCATCGAGCTGTGCCGCCGGGCGCTGCCCTACGTCGGTGAGATCCAGGTCGCCGACGTCCCCGGCCGCTGCGAGCCGGGCACCGGCGAGATCAACTACCCCGCGATCGCGCGCGCCCTCGCCGACGTCGGCTACACCGGCACGATCGCCATGGAGGCCAAGGCGGCCGGGGACTCGACCGTCGCCGTCGAGGCCTTCCGGGCGGCGTTCACGCTGTGACCAAACGCGCCGCCCGCCGCAGGAGTCGTCCCGCGGCGGGCGGCGCATCTCGTACGGCCCGGATCCTCAGGGGTCTCAGCGCTGTTCAGTGCTCGGGGTCGCCGTCCACGAGCCGCATCGCACCGGTCGGAGCCGCCACCTCGCCGTGCTCGACCGTGTGCGGTGCGACGACCTTCTCCGGGTTCAGATCCCCCAACTCGTGCGACAGCTCGGCGAGTTCCTGCCCGCCGGCCATCTCCGCCGTCAGCTGGTCGAGCGTCAGGTCGGCGCGGTGCGCGTCGAGCACCACCCGGCCGAGCTTGAGGATGATGAAGTGGTTGCCCACGAGAAACGCGTGATGCGGGTTGTGCGTGATGAAGACGACGCCCAGGCCGGCGTCCCGCATCTTGGCGATGTACTTCAGCACCACGCCGGACTGCTTGACGCCCAGCGCCGCGGTCGGCTCGTCGAGGATGACGACCTTGGCGCCGAAGTAGATCGCGCGCGCGATCGCGATGCACTGCTTCTGCCCGCCGGACAGCGCGCCGATCGGTCGATCGAGATCGGGGATGACGATCCCCATCTTCGTCAGTTCCTCCCCGGCGATCCGCTTCATCTGCTCGACGTCCAGGCTCCGGAAGACGCCCTTGGTGAGCTCGTTGCCGAGGAAGAAGTTGCGCCACACGCTCATCAACGGCGCCAGCGCGAGATCCTGATAGACCGTCGCGATGCCGCGGGCCTGCGCCTCCCGTGGTGAGGAGAACGTCGTCTCGGTACCGTCGAGGCGCATGACGCCAGAGGTGTGCGCGTGCAAGCCGGCGATGATCTTGATCAGCGTCGACTTGCCGGCGCCGTTGTCGCCGAGCACGCACGTGACTTCGCCCTGACGCACGTCCATCGACACGCCGCGTAGCGCCTCGACGTTGCCGTAGGCCTTGCCGACGTCGTCGAGGACGAGCAGAGAATCAGGCTGACCGGCGCCGCCGGGGCGCTCCTGGCTCGGGGTGTCCACCGTGCTCATCGCGCGTCCGCCCTCGTCTTGACGTACAGGTTGACGATGCAGGCGAGCAGCAGCATCACCCCCAGGAACGTGAAGAACCAGTCGGGGTTCCAGCTCGCGTAGTTGATGCCGAGCTGGGTCATGCCGAAGACGAGCGCGCCCAGGCCGGCTCCGATGACCGAGCCGTAGCCGCCGGTGAGCAGGCACCCGCCGACGACGGCGGCGATGATGAAGATGAACTCCTTGCCGACACCCTCGCCGGACTGCACGACGTTGTACTCGAACAGCAGGTGCATGCCGAGCAGCCAGGCGCAGAAGCCGACGAACATGAACAGGCCGATCTTCGTGGCGGTCACCGGCACACCCACCGCCCGGGCCGCCTTGTCGTCGCCGCCGACCGCGAAGATCCAGTTGCCCACCTTGGTGCGCAGCAGCACGTACGCCGCCAGCGCGGTGAGCACGAACCACATGAGCACGAGCATCTTGATGTTCACCGGGCCGAGCCGCAGGTTCCACGCGAACACGGCCTTCGCCGAGTCCCAGCCGTCCATGTCGGTGATCGAGGTGGTCGCGACGTTGCCGGTCACGCTGCGGGTGACGCCGAGATTCGCACCGCGCAGGATGAAGAAGGTGCCGAGTGTCACGAGG
This sequence comes from Piscicoccus intestinalis, assembly GCA_039812445.1. GTDB lineage: Bacteria > Actinomycetota > Actinomycetes > Actinomycetales > Dermatophilaceae > Kineosphaera > Kineosphaera intestinalis_A. The sequence goes on from JBDIAM010000036.1 coordinate 1,910, forward strand.
AAGCTCGGTAACCCGGTCCGGACGAGCATCCAGCCGTTGAAAGCGCCGATCGCCAGGGAGACGACGAGCGCGAGCAGCACGCCGACCCACACGTTGAGCCCGAAATACCACGCGCCGAGGGCCGCGGTCAGCCCGGACGTGGTGGCGGCGACGCCGGTCGACAGGTCGAACTCACCGCCGATCATGAGCATCGCCACGCCCACGGCCATGATGCCGATGAGCGACGAGCCGTACAGGATCGTGCCGACGTTGGCGACATTGCGGAAGGCGGGCGCCACCGCGAAGAACAGCGCGAAGACGGCGAAGGCTCCGACCAGCGCGCCGATCTCCGGGCGGCTCATCAGCACGTTGATCGCGGTGCGCTGACGCACCCGGTCGTCGCCGGGCGGCGGGACGTCCCTCGCCGGAGCCGGTGCCTGGGAGGCGGTCACCGGCGCGTCACCGCTTCCCGTTGGCGGCGAACTGCTCGACGGCCGCGACATTGCTGCTGTCGACGAACGACGGTCCGGTGAGTACCGGCTGGCCACCGCCGACGACGTTGCCGTTCGTCTTGTGCAGCCACAGCGAGTCGACCGCGAGGTAGCCCTGCAGGTAGGGCTGCTGGTCGACGGCCCAAGCCACGGTGCCCGACTTGATCTGGGCCACGATGTCCTTGTTCATGTCGAAGGCGACGAGCTTGGCCTTGCTGCCCGACTCCTGGATCGACTTGATCGCCGTCATCGCGAACGGGGCGCCGAGCATCATCACGTGGCTGACGGAGGAGTCCTGCTGCAACTTGGCGGTGACCTTGGACTGCACGTCACCCATGTCGGTGCCGGTGACGTAGAGCTTCTCGGTCTGCGGGTGGCCGGCGGCCACGCCGTCGCAGCGGGATTCGAGGCCGACGTGGCCCTGCTCCTGAATGACGCACAGCACCTTCTGGGCACCCTCGCCGGTGAGCCGCTTGCCGGCCTCCTCACCGGCGATCTTCTCGTCCTGCCCGAAGTACGACAGCACCCCCATGTCGCGCCACACGTCGCTACCCGCGTTGAGCGCGACGACCGGGATCCCCGCCTGTACCGCCGACCGCACGTTGCCGCTGAGCGCCTCGGGCTTGGCCAGGGTGACCGCGATGCCGTCGACGCCCTTGTCCATGGCCTGCTTGACGAGGTTGGCCTGGTTGGCCCCGTCGGGGTCGGGGGTGTACTCGAGGGTGACGCCGTCCTTCTCGGCGGCGTCCTCCGCGCCCTTGCGCACGAGGTCCCAGAAGGTGTCGCCGGCGGCCGCGTGCGTGATGAACGCGACGGTCATGGTCTTGGCCGGAGCGGCTCCGGCACCGGCGGTGCTCTCGGCCTGTTGCCGGCCCCCGGACGAGGAGCAGGCGGTGAGGGTCAGGGCGGCCGAAGCGGCCACCGCCACAGCAACGCTGATGCGGCGGTATCGGGTCATCGTCATTACCTTTCGCAGGCCCCGTCACCGTCGACGGGGTCGGTGGACGAACGCCGGGAGTCCGGCGTCCAGGGGTGGAGCGTCTCGAACCGAGGGCTCAGGCCGGGGCGATGAGGCGAGGAAAGCCTGCATCGACCGTCGCAGCGAAGTCAACGCTGGGTGGAGTCATTCTCACGTCTCCGTGGGTCGCGCCCGGTCGGTCAGCGAGTGACGGTCGGGCTCCTGCTGCTTGGGCAGGGAGCTGAGCAGGGTGACGAGGGCGTCGCGGAGCACCTCGGGGTGGGTGTGGGCCATGAACGAACCGCCGGGGAGCCGGGTCGTGGCCCAACCCAGCCGGCCGGCGGCCATGGCGGTCACCTCGTCGAAGCCGTCGCCGTACTCGCCGTCGTCGGGCTGCAGCACCCACACCGGCGCGATGACGCGCTCGAGCAGTTCGCGCCCCGGCACCGGGAAGCGGTCGTCGACCGTGGTCAGCAGCTCGACGGTGCGCCGGGTCGGCTGGCGCACCCATTCGCCGGTCTCCGGGTTCGTCAGCACCGACCGGGAGAGCTGGTAGTCCTCCGAGCCCACCCGCGGCAGGCTCAGCCAGTCGTCGGCCATCCTGCGGCCCGCCTCCTGCAGGAAGCGTTCCCGCGACTGCTCCCCGACGCCGGAGGCGCCGAACGCGAACCGGTTGGCGAGCTCGTCGCGCACCGGCTCGCTGGAGACGATGTCCAGCAGCCCGCGGTACTCGGCCTGGCTGCTGGTGACCGGGCTGTCGATGACGCACAGCCCGCCCCACAGCAGCGGCGACAGGCTCGCGATGACGGCGGCCACCCCGCCTCCGTACTGGTGGCCGATGAGCACGGGGCAGCGCAGGTCGAGGTCGGCCACGAGGGTCTCCAGGTCGGCCGCGATCTCGAGCACCTCGGACAGCTGGGCCGTGCTCTGCCCGTGCCCGCGCAGGTCGACGGCGAGCACGCGGGACGACTCGGCGAGGAGCGGGGCGAACCGCCGCCAGACGTCGCTGGAGTAGCCCACGCTGTGCACGAGGACGACGGTGCGCCCCGGACCGCCGTAGTCCGTGACGGCCAGCTCGCCGCCCGTCACCGGGATCCGCAGTTCTTCGGTCATGTCTGCGCGTCCTTGCCGATCCAGTCCGATTGGTGCCGGGCGCGCAGCCCGTTCGCGGACGCCCGTGGTCGATCACCGTACTGGGCAATCCGGTACTGCGGGGACCGCAGAATCCCCCGACGCCCCCGCTCGACCGCCGCGAGCGTGCCGCTGAGAGCCGTGTTCGGCGACGAAACCCGTTGCTATTGAACGTTTTTCAACTCAAAGCCGAATAGTCGACCGGTCGGCGGCGCCGCGGCTGAACCGCCGTCGAGTGGTAACGATCCGGCATCACCCGAGGCTCGCCGCAGACGGCGAGGCCCGGCCCGCACGCAGGCGGACCGGGCCTGGAGTTCACCTGGCGTCACCGGTTGAGTTCGGACTCGATCCGTTCGCGCATGCGCACGTGGATCGCGTCCATCTCCTCCTCCCAGCCGAACACGCAGACGGAGACCGGGCCGTCGTAGGAGATCTCGCGCAGGTAGCCGAAGACGTCGTCCCACGGGACCTCGCCGTTGCCGATCTCGTTGTGCTGGTGGATCCGGGCGTCGACCCCGGGTGGGTTGACGATGTAGCGGTTCCCGACGTTGGCGACGTGGTTGTAGACGTCGGCGATGTGCACGTGCGCCAGGCGCTCGCCGGCGTACTTCATCATCGACACGGCGTCGGTGCTGCCCTGGCCGAGGTGGAACATGTGCGGTAGGCAGAACTCGTAGTTCAGCCAGCCCTTGTTGACGCCGCGGACGATCTGGACCGCGCGGTCGTTGGTCTCGACGAAGTCGTACGGGTGGGCCTCGATCGTGCACTCGATGCCGTGCTTCTCGAAGTCGGGGATGAGCTCTTCGATCGACTTGTAGAAGGCCGCCTCGCTGCGCAGCGGCTGGTTGGGGTCGCCGGAGAACTCGGTGGCGATGAGCGGCACCTCGAGCTCGTTCGCGATCTGCAGCAGCCGCCGGATGCAGCGCACCGCGTGCTCACGGTCCTGCTCGTCGGGCGCAGACCAGTTGTACACGGGGTTGAACGTCCAGATCTTCACGCCGGAGTCGGCCATGGCCTTCTTGACCTGCGCGATCTGGGCGTCGTCGACCTTCGGGTAGTGGTGCCACTCGTGGAAGTCGGCGCGGGGCGACAGCTCGATGTACTCGTAGCCGAGCTCGGCCGCTTTGTGGCACTCGTCTGCGACAGACAGGTGCGGGTGGTACATCGAGGGGTCGAGGAGGATCTTCACCATGAGTCGGTTCCTGCTTTCGCGTCGGTGGCCTGAGAACTCGGTGGCCTGAGAACTGCGTGTCACGGTGAGAACTGCAGTTCATGTCGCAGTCCTGACCACGACACGCAGTTCTCAGCGGGGAGGCGGGTGGGTCGGCTAGCGGTCGTAGGTGGTGCGGCCCTGCACGGTCGGCACGTCGTGCCACGTGCCGTCGGCGGCGGAGGCCACGGCGGCCTCGTCGCACTCGGCCGCGGCCCACGCGTCGGCGGCCGAGGGGGCCAGCTGCTCGCCGGTCAGCACCGACTCCAGGAACAGCTTGGCCTCGATCGTCTTCTGGTCGTCGAAGCTCATGCCCTGGCCGGGGCCGGGCTGGAAGCGGCCGAAGTCGCCGTGGGTGGCGTCGGCCATGACACGGGTGTAGCCGTGGTGGTGCGCGTTGTCGGCCGCGATGAGCACGTCGAGGTGGTTCATGTACTCGTAGTTCCATCGCACACTTCCCTGTGTGCCGTAGACCTCGATAACGTACTCGGCGCGCGGCCCGACCGCGACCCGGCTCGTCTCGAAGGTGCCGAGCACGCCGTTCTCGAAGCGGGCGAGCACGGCTCCGTAGTCTTCGTTCTCCACCGGGTAGGTCTCCTGGGTGACCGCGACGGCGGCGTGCCCGATCCCTTGTTCCAAGGCCTTGGGACGCTCGCCGATGAACGTGCCCGACATCGCGGAGACCGAGGCGATGCGACCGACGAGGTACTGGGCGAGGTCGAAGCCGTGCGAGAGCAGGTCGCCGAAGACGCCGGAGCCGGCGAGCTCCTTGCTGTAGCGCCAGGTCAACGGGCCTTGCGGCGAGGAGGCGTAGTCGGCGATGAGCCAGCACCGCACGTTGGTGACGCGGCCGAGCCGGCCGCCGCGGATGAGGTCGCGGGCGTGCTCGACGGCCGGGGTGTGCCGGTAGTTGAAGCCGGAGGCGGTCACGAGCCCGGCCGCCTCCGCAGCCTGCGTGATCTCCCTGGACTGCGCGGCACTGACCCCCATGGGCTTCTCGATCCAGAACGGCTTGCCGGCCTGCACGGCCGCGAGCGCCATCTCCTGGTGCAGGTAGTTGGGGCCGCAGATCGAGACGACGTCGACGTCGGGGTCGGCGAGCAGCTCGCGGTAGTCGGCGGTGGCCCGCTCGAAGCCCAGCGAGCGCGTCGCGTCGTCGATGTTGCGTTGCACGGGATCGGCGGCCGACACCAGCCGCGGCCGCACGTCGAGCTCGGGGTAGCGTTCGGCGACCTGCTTGTAGCCGCGGGTGTGCAGGCGCCCCATCCAGCCGAGGCTGATGACTCCGACGCCGAGGTCCTTGGTCATGACCGTCCTTGTCTGTCGCTGTCCGGGCCCGGCGCGGGCCGCGGGGTGTTGTGCGTCGCGACGGGGCCCCTCCCGGCGCGGGTGGGGCCCCGTCGTGTTCAGGCCTGCAGGTCAGGCGTAGAACGCGGGCTTGTCGATCATCTCGACGGCGACCTTGCCGTCGGCGGTCAGCGCCTGCACGCCGGCGTCGCACACGACCGCGGCCGCGTACCCGTCCCAGCTGCTGGAGCCGGTGTGCTCGCCGGCGGCCGCCGCGTGGATCCACTGCTGCACCTCGGTGACGAAGGCGCCCCAGAACCGCTGGTTGTGGTCCATGGTCAACACATTCGAGCGGCCGACGGTGCCGGTGCGCTCGATCTTGTGCTGGTCGGAGAGGCGGATCGTGCCCGTCTCCGCGACGGCCTCGCACTGGATGTCGTAGGCGTGCTGGTTGTTGACGAAGACCTCGTCGTCGATCCAGATGCCGGACTCGGTCTCCATGATGAGGATCAGCGGGTCCTGCAGGTGCTCGAAGCGGTTGCTCGTCTTCTTCGGCTTGTCGACCCGCACCGCGACGATCTCCTCGCCGGTGAGCCAGCGCATCGTGTCGATCTCGTGGATCGCCGTGTCGTTGATCGCCATGTCCCACGTGTAGTGCTGCGGCACGGTGGGGTTGCGGTGCCGGTTGTGGATGATGAGCGTCTCGCCGACCTCACCGGAGTCCAGGATCGCCTTCATCTGCTGGTAGGACTCGTCGAAGCGGCGCATGAAGCCGACGGTGACGAGCTTGCGGCCCGCCTTCTGCTCCGCCTCCATGATCTCGATGGCCTCGGACGCGGTGGGCGTCAGCGGCTTCTCGCAGAAGACCGGCTTGCCGGCCTCGATGCACGCGATGACGTCGTCCTTGTGCGCGGGGCCGTAGCTGCAGATCATCACGGCGTCGACCTGGGGGTCGCCGATGAGTTCCGCGCTGGAGTTGTAGCCGGTGACGCCGTACTTGGCCGAGACGGTCGCCACGTTGTCGGGGGCGATGTCGCTGATCGCGACGAGCTGGCCGCCCGCGATGACGGTGTTGATCCGATCGATGTGAGCCTGACCCATGCCGCCGGGGCCGATCATGCCGATACGCAAAGTCATGTGTGTCTTCTCCTCAACTCGCGTCGGTCACTTGACGCCGAGGCCGCACTCGGCCAGGTACTCGCGCGTCTTGATGGCGTTGGGCAGCGGGTAGCTCGGGTCGCAGGGGTACATGTCCTGCTCGGTGATGACGTAGAGCTCCTTGTCGAGGTCGGCGAGCGCCTCGATGAGACCCGGCATCTTCGGCTCGCCGTCGGGCGGGGCGACCGAGCAACCCTTGGCGACCGCGAGCCCGAACGGCCAGTCGTCGTCGTGCGCCTGCTTGACCAGGCCCGGGTCCATCGCCTTGATGTGCACGTAGTCGATGCGCTCGGGGTAGTCGCGGATGAGGTCGATCGGGTCGGTCTGGCCGTAGACGATGTGCCCGGTGTCGAGGCAGAAGCCGACGTAGTTCGGGTCGGTGGCGCCGAAAATGCGGTCGATGTCCTCGCGGGTCTCGATGTGGCTGTCGCCGTGCGGGTGCAGCACCATCTTCAGGCCGTAGTCCTCCTTCATCATGCGGCCGAGCTTGTCGGCGTTGCTGATGTAGAGGTCCCAGGCGGCCGGGGTGAGCACGCGGTCGTCCGTGTACTCCCAGGTCTTGTCGTCGCGGAACAGCGGGGGCAGGTGCACGACGTACTCGGCGCCGACGGCGGCGTGCGTCTCGCCGATCGCCCGGAAGGTCTTCTCGGTGTCGGCCCAGGCCTCTTCCTTGTGCAGGATGCCCCAGCCGGTGCCGGCCACGACCCGGAAGCCGCGGGCGTCCATCTCCTCCTTCAGGCGCGCCGGGTCGGTCGGGAAGTAGCCGAACGGGCCCGTCTCCATGATCGAGAAGCCGGCCTGCGCCATCTCGTCGAGGGCCGTGTTCCACGGGATCTGCTTGGGGTCCTCGGGGAACCACACACCCCACTGGTCCGGACAGACGCCGATCGCCAGCTTGTTGTAGCGCGGGTCAGGGTTGCGGGACTTGTCCTCAGCCATGAGTCGTCCTTCTCCGGGGTATCGACCACCGGTTCGTGTCAGCGTTGACAGTGATTCGCTCTCGACCCTAGTGACGCAGCAAATGTCCTGTCAATAAGTCATTAGGTCGGCTTGGGAAGGGCGGGACCTTGGTCCGCGTTCGACCGGAGCCTGCGTCGGGCCGCGACGGTGTGGCGCAAGGACTCCCCGCCACACACCGACCCATGACAGAATGTTGTGACATAAGACAAACCCTGCGCGCGAAGGAGCCGCATCGATGAAGATCGCCACCGCACCCTGCAACTGGAACAACGGTGACATTTCGGACTTCCGTCCGTATACGCCGCACGGCCAGATGATGGACGAGATGGTCGACGCCGGATACTCGGCGACCGAGTGGGGTCCGGGCATGCCCGACGACCCGGGTGTCGTGCGCGAGGAGATGGCCAAGCGCGGACTCGCGATGGTCGGCGCGTTCGTGCGCCTGGGCTACCGCGACCGGGACGCGTGGGACGAGGCCGACGCCGCGGCCCTCGCCGTCGCCGAGCGCGTCAAGGCCGCCGGCGGATCGATCCTCGTGGCCGCCGAGCTGGGCGACGAGCGGCGCGACGCCGAGGCCGGGCACGTCGATGAGTCCCGCGGACTGACCGACGAGCAGTGGAAGAACCTCGCCGACGGGCTGGCGCACCTGGCCGACCTGCTCGAGCCGATGGACATGAAGGTCGTGCTGCACAACCACGTCGGCACGTACGTCGAGACCGCCGCGGAGACCAAGCGCTTCCTCGACGAGTCCGACCCGGCCAAGGTCGGCTGGTGCCTCGACGTGGGCCACCTGAAGTACGGCGGCGGCGACGCCCTCGACTTCCTGCCGCAGTACGGCGACCGCGTCGCCCACGTGCACCTCAAGGACGTCGACCCCGACGTGCTCGCCCAGGCCAAGGAGCAGGAGTGGAGCTTCGGCGACGCCCTGCGCGCCATCATCTTCCCCGAGCTCGGAGACGGTCTCGTGCCGATCGCCGACATCGTCGCCGACCTGGAGCGACGCGGCTACGACGGCTGGTACGTGCTCGAGCAGGACACCACCCACAAGCACCCCAAGGACGCCGCCGCCATCAACCTGCGCTTCGTGCAGGGGCTGCCGCAGGCCTGAGCCTGCGGCACGCGGCACCCACGCGCGGTGCTGTCTCTGGCGTGCTCGGGCGGCTCAACCCGGCGCTGCGGTCGACTGCTGGATCGCGCGTTTCGGCAGCTGAGACGAGACCCCCGGGCTGCCTCGGAACCAGCTCCGCAGACGTGATGTCGCGGAAGCCAAGCGGTCCGGTGAGTTGGCACAGGCTCCCGTGCGGATGAGAACGGGGCCAGAGACGCCACAGGGGCGCCCCCGCCGTCGCGGGAGCGCCCCTGTCGTGCGCGGAAAGCCGGCTCAGTCGTTCTGCGGGAAGCCGAGGTTGAGGCCACCGTGGCTGGGGTCGAGCCAGCGGGCGGTGACGGCCTTGGTCTTGGTGAAGAAGTGCACGCCCTCCATGCCGTGGGCGTGGGTGTCGCCGAAGAGGCTGTTCTTCCAGCCGCCGAACGAGTAGTACGCCATCGGGGTGGGGATCGGCACGTTGATGCCGACCATGCCGACCTGCACCTCGTTCTGGAAGCGCCGGGCGGCGCCGCCGTCGTTGGTGAAGATCGTCACGCCGTTGCCGAACGGGTTGTCGTTGATGAGCTGCATGCCCTCCTCGTACGAGTTCACGCGCACGACCGAGAGCACCGGGCCGAAGATCTCGTCGGTGTAGATCGACATCTTCGGGTCGACCTTGTCGAACAGCGTCGGCAGCAGGAAGAAGCCGTCCTTGCTGCCGCCGACCCAGTCGCCCTCGCGGCCGTCGACGACGAGCTCGGCGCCTTCTTCGACGCCCTTGACGACGTAGCCGGTGACCTTGTCCAGGTGCGCCTTGGTGACGAGCGGGCCCATGTCGACGCCCTCGCCGTTGCCCTCGCCGGTCTTCAGCGTGGCCATGCGCTCGGTGATCTTGCCGATGAGCTCGTCGGCGACCGAGTCGACGGCGAGCAGCACCGAGATCGCCATGCAGCGCTCGCCGGCGGCGCCGAAGCCCGCGTTGACGGCGGCGTCGGCGGCCAGGTCGAGGTCGGCGTCGGGCAGCACCAGCATGTGGTTCTTCGCGCCGCCGAGGGCCTGCACGCGCTTGCCGTTCTGGGTGCCGCGCTCGTAGACGTACTTGGCGATCGGCGTGGAGCCGACGAAGGAGATCGACTTGATCTGCGGGTTGTCCAGCAGCGCGTCGACCGCCTCCTTGTCGCCCTGCACGACGTTCATGACACCGTCCGGCAGGCCGGCCTGCGTCCACAGGGCCGCGATCTCGTTGGTGGCCGACGGGTCCTTCTCGCTCGGCTTGATGACGACCGCGTTGCCGCAGGCCACCGCCACCGGCACGAACCACAGCGGCACCATGGCCGGGAAGTTGAACGGGCTGATGACGCCGACGACGCCCAGCGGCTGCAGGATCGAGTAGGCGTCGATCTTCGTGGAGACGTTCTCGTTGAAGCCGCCCTTGACGATCTGGCCGATGCCGCAGGCGAACTCGACGACCTCCAGGCCGCGGTTGATCTCGCCGACCGCGTCGACGTAGGTCTTGCCGTGCTCGGCGACGATCGTCTTGGCGATCTCACCCTTGTTGGCCTCGAGCAGCTCGCGGAACTTGAACAGGATCTTCGTGCGCTTGGCGACCGAGGTCTGGCCCCACTCCTGGGCGGCGACGGCAGCGTTGCCGATGATCTCGTCGACGAGCTCCTTGCTCGCCAGGTCGAGCACGCCGGTGACCTCGCCGGTCGCCGGGTTGAAGATCTCGCTGGTGCGCTCGCACGAGCCCTCCCACGCGGCGCCGTTGACGAGGTGGGTGACGCGGGTGGCGTTGACGGTGTCTGTCACGTTGTCGTCCTTTGTGTTTGTTGTTCGATACAAGAGATGGTCAGTGGTTCAGCGGGAGGCGGGAGTCGACGTCCTGCGATTCCCAGGTCTGGCGGACCCAGCCGTGCGCGGGGTCGTCGCAGATGAGCCAGACCCGCTCCTGCCCCGGTCCGGCCATGACGTTGAGGTAGTACATGTCGTAACCGGGTGGGGCCATCGCCGGCCCGTGCCAACCGTGCGGTACAAGCACGACGTCGCCGGAACGCACCTGCGCCTTGACGTCGATCGGGCGCTCGTCGGTGCCGTACACGCACTGGTAGCCCATCGCGTCGGCCTGCTCCGGCGCCCCGGAGACGGTCTGGATCTCGAAGTAGTAGATCTCCTCCAACTCGCTCTCCACGCCCTCGCGGTGTTCGTCGTGCTTGTGCGGCGGGTAGGAACTCCAGTTGCCGGCGGGGGTGATCACCTCGCATGCGATGAGCGAGCTGGCCTCGAGCGACCCGGGGGTGCCGAAGTTCTGCACCTGCCGCGAGCACGTGCCCGCGCCGCGCAGCTCGACGGGGATGTCGGCCGCGCGCACCACCGAGAACGGCACCTCGGCCTTGGCGGGAGCGAACGGAAAGGCGACCCGGCCGCCTCCGACGCTGGTGACGGTGAGGGTGGAGTTGCGCGGGACGTACGCGCAGTCGGCAGGCCCGGCGAAGACGTTGGCGCGGCCCGCGAGCGTCTCGTCGTGCTCGCCGACCTGCACCCGGACATCGCCGCCGGAGAGCACGAGCACCATGTACTCGTCGTCGCCGGTCTCGATCGTGCGGGCCTGTCCGTCCGAGAGATCCGCGACGAGCAGGCCGGTGTGCGCCCAGCCCGGGCGCCCGGGCCGGATCGCCACGGGATACTCTGCGTCGCCCTCGGTGCCGAACGGGCGGATCCAGTCGCTCATAGACAATGACCTTTCAGCTGGTGGAGGAGCCGTGCACGAGCTCGGCGGCGGTGTCGACGGCGGCCGCGACGTCTGAGTCGGGTGGGTAGAGCAGCGCACGACCGATGACCAGACCGGCGGCCGACGGGCACCGCAGGGCGCGGCCCCATTCGGCGTAGGTCTCCTGCGGCGACCCGGTGGGATCTCCGCCGAGCATGAGGGTGGGCAGGGTGGTGGCCTCCAGCACCCGCTCCATCTCCGCGACGACCGGCAGCTTCAGCCACGTGTAGGCGCTGGTGCTGCCGAGGCCGGCCGCCACGTGCACCGACTTGATGACGGAGTCGGGGTCGAGCAGGTTGCGCACCCGGCCCGTCTCGTCGCGCACCGACCAGAACGGTTCGACCATCGCCATCACGCCGGCGTGCGCGAGCTCGGTGACCGCCTGCGCGCAGGCCGCCAGGGTCGGGGCCGTGCCGTCGTCGGCGAGGCACACGCGGGTCAGCATCTTGCCGCCGTCGAGCCGGGTCGCCGCGATGTCGTCGGCGGAGTACCCGGTGAACCGGTCGTCGAGCTCGAACGAGGCGCCTTGCAGGCCGCCGCGGTTCATCGAGCCGATGACGAGCTTGTCGTCGAGCAGACCCATGAGCAGCAGGTCCTCGAGAACGTCCGGGGTGCCGAGCACGCCGTCGACGCCGGGCCGCGACAAGGCGGTGGCGAGCCGATCGAGCACGTCCGGCCGCGACGCCATGGCCATCGGATCGGAGCGCACACCCAGGGCCCCGCGGGCCATGTGGTCGGCAGCCACGATGAGGATCTGGTCGGAGTCGGTGAGCACCGGCCGCCGGCGACGGGCGCGCCAGGCCTGCGCGACCGCCTGGGGGTCGCGGCGTCGAATGGTCGTCAGTTCGGCGATCGTCGCGGCGTCGACGGCCATCACCGCACCCCCCGCTCGGCGAGGAAGTCACGCAGCTCGGTCTCGACCGGCATCGCCGAGGAGCACTCCAGCCGGGAGGCGACGATCGCCCCGGCGGCGTTGGCGAGCATGACGACCTCCTCCAGGGGCAGGCCCTCCAGGAGCCCGTGGCACAGGCTCCCGCCGAAGGCGTCACCGGCTCCGAGGCCGTTGACGACGTCGACGAGGATCGGGGGCGCCTGCAGCGTCTGCTCAGCAGTCATCGCGAGCACGCCCTTCGGGCCCTGCTTGACGATCGCCAGCTCGATGCCGCGCTCGAGGAGGGCACGACCCGCGCGCTCCGGCTCGGTCTCACCGACCGCAACCGCACACTCTTCTTTGTTACCGACGGCCACGGTGCAGTGCTCGAGGGCGGTGGCGCAGGCGGCGGTGGCCTCGCTCGGGTCGTCCCAGAACATCGGCCGGTAGTCGAGGTCGATGATCGTCATCGGCTTGCGACCCCGGGCCTGCCAGGCCGCCACGTGGGCGGCGCGGCTCGGCTCGGCGGACAGGCCGGTGAGCGTGGCCCAGAAGACCTTCGCCTCGGAGACGAGGTCGGTGGGGATCTCGTCGGGTTCGATGAGCAGGTCGGGCGCCGTCGGGTAGCGGTAGAAGTACAGCGGGAAGTTGTCGGGCGGAAAGATCTCGCAGAACGTCACCGGCGTCGGCAGATCGGCGACCGGGGTGACCCAGCGGTCCTCGACACCGAACTCGCGCAGGCTGGCGTGCAGGAAGCGCCCGAAGGGGTCGTCGCCGGTGCGCGAGATGACGGCGGCACTGTGGCCGAGCCGGGAGGCGGCGACCGCGACATTGGTGGCCGAGCCGCCGAGGAACTTGCCGAACGTCTCGACCTCCTCCAGACCGACTCCGATCTGGTGCGGGTAGACGTCGACCCCGATGCGCCCGATCGTCACGACATCGACGTGCTGATCGCGAGGTGGGGTCGATGTCGGCTCGGTGGCTGACGTCGGGAGGGACGCCTGGTCGGCCATGGCAACGGTGCCTTTCGCAAAGAACGTCGGATGTGTGTCGTCGGGGGCGGGAGCCGGTGTGCGGCCCCGTCCCGGTAGTGAATCCGCAGGTCGGGCCGCGTGCTGACCCCAAGTCAACCGCACCCCGCCCCGCCTGTCAAGACTTTGTAAGGACATTCGAACGTGACGACCTTTTGTCGCCTAGGTGCCTATCCTGTGAAGATGACCCATCTGGCCGTGGAGATAGACCGCGCGAGCCCCGTGCCGCTCTATCACCAGCTCGCGCAGCAGATGACGGCTGCCATCGAGGACGGCACCCTCAAGCCGGGTGACCCGTTCGAGAACGAGTTGTCGCTCGCCGAGCGGCTCAACCTGTCGCGCCCCACCGTGCGCCGCGCGATCGCCGAGCTCGTCGAGCGGGGCCTGCTGGTGCGTCGCCGCGGCATCGGCACCACGGTCGCCAACCAGGTCGTGCACCGGCGCGACGAACTGACCAGTCTGCACGAAGACCTGCAGCGCTCGGGTCGCAAGCCGGCGACGCAGGTGCTGCGGCTGGAGTCGATCGTCGACGAACGGGCCGCGCACGCGCTGCAGTTGCCCGAGGACAGCGAACTGATCTTCCTCGAGCGGCTGCGCCTCGCGGGCGACCAGCCTCTGGCGATCCTGACCAACTGGCTCCCGCCGATGGAGGAGCCGTTCACCGCCGAGGAACTGGCCGCCGACAGCATGTACGCGCTGCTGCGCCGGCGCGGCATCCGACCGGTCGTGGGCCACCAGGTCATCGGGGCCCGGCCGGCGACCGCGCACGAGCGTCGCCTGCTCGAGGTGCCGAAGGGTCAGCCGCTGCTGACGATGACCCGGCACGCCTACGACGCCGACGGCACGCCGGTGGAGTTCGGCGACCACTGCTACCGGGCCGATCTGTACGCCTTCGACATCACGGTGCACGAGCGCTGAGCCGGGGCGCGATTCCACGCCTTGACGGCGGATGAACTGACAAAGAGCGGCTTTGTAGCCTTGCCCCTTGGGGTGGGCGATCGCATGTCCGCCCACGGGGTGCGGGACGCGCCCCGGCATCGTCGGAGGTTTGGGGTCAATGGGTTCGATTCGAGTGGCCATCGTCGGCGTCGGCAACTGCGCGAGTTCGCTCGTGCAGGGCGTCGAGTACTACCGGAACACGCCGGACGAGGCGAGCGTGCCAGGCCTCATGCACGTGCGTTTCGGCGACTATCACGTGCGTGACGTCGAATTCGTCGCCGCGTTCGACGTCGACGGCAAGAAGGTGGGCATGGATCTCGCCGAGGCCATCAACGCCTCGGAGAACAACACGATCAAGATCGCCGACGTGCCGCCGACCGGGGTGCCGGTGCAGCGCGGACACACGCACGACGGTCTCGGCAAGTACTACGCCGAGACAATCACGGAGTCCGACGCGGAGCCGGTCGACGTCGTCGCCGCGCTCAAGGAGGCCCGGGTCGACGTGCTCGTCTCCTACCTGCCGGTCGGCAGCGAGCTCGCCGACAAGTTCTACGCGCAGTGCTGCATCGACGCCGGGGTGGCGTTCGTCAACGCGCTGCCGGTGTTCATCGCCAGCGACCCGGAGTGGGCGGCGAAGTTCGAGGCGGCGGGCGTGCCGATCATCGGCGACGACATCAAGAGCCAGGTCGGCGCGACGATCACGCACCGGGTGCTGGCGCGGCTGTTCGAGGAGCGCGGCGTCGTGCTCGACCGCACGTACCAGCTCAACGTCGGCGGCAACATGGACTTCAAGAACATGCTCGAGCGCGAGCGGCTGGAGTCCAAGAAGATCAGCAAGACGCAGGCGGTCACCTCCAACCTCAGTCACGACCTGGGTGCGCGCAACGTGCACATCGGCCCGAGCGACTACGTGAGCTGGCTCGACGACCGCAAGTGGGCCTACGTGCGGCTCGAGGGCCGCGCCTTCGGCGACGTGCCGCTCAACCTGGAGTACAAGCTCGAGGTGTGGGATTCGCCGAACTCGGCGGGCATCATCATCGACGCGATCCGGGCCGCGAAGATCGCCCTCGACCGGGGTGTCGGCGGGCCGCTGCTGTCTCCGGCCGCGTACCTCATGAAGTCCCCGCCGGAGCAGCGGCCCGACGACCTCGGCCGCACGCAGCTGGAGGCCTTCATCGTGGGTGCCGCCGAGCGCTGAGCGAGCG
>JBDIAM010000037.1:0-16878 GCA_039812445.1 Piscicoccus intestinalis
CCGGAGCCGCCGTGGCCGTAGCAGTGCACGACGCGCCGCTCGCCGCTGATCTCCTCCTCGAGGCGCACGCTGGGCCGTCCGGGGCGCAGCCCGACGCGGTGGGCGACGACCCGGGCGCGTTCGAGGCGCCACCCGAATGCGGGCACCATCCGCGCGCATCGGGCGACGATGGCCCGTGCCACGGCCGGGTCAGGCATCGTTCCCCACACACTGTCCTGTGCGGTTCCGCCGAGCACGATCGTCTCCGAGCGCGGGATCGCGTAGGCGAGTTCGGAGTCGTCGACCCACCACTGCTCGAGGCCGACCTGCTCGACGACGACGACCTGCCCGCGGATCGGCGTCATCGACGGGTCCCGGGCCAGCCCGAGCGCCCCGAGGCCCGAGCAGTTGACGACCGTGACCCCCTCGGGCCGCGGCAGGTGCGGCAGCGCCATCCGGGTCAGCGTGCCGCCGAGCTCGTGCAGCCGTCGGGTGAGCCAGTCGAGGTAGACCGGCATCTCGATGACCGGCACCCGCAGGCTCCACCCGCCGGCGTACCCGTCGGGCACCCGTTCGGCCTCCCGGAACGTGGGGACCGCGCCGGCCCACTCCGGTCGCGGAGACCGTTCGCGCAGCAGCTCGACGCCCCAGCGGGAGACGACCCCGGTCGCGGGGTCGGCGGCGAGCTCCTCGAAGACGGCCAGGGAGGCGGCGCCCCACGCGTCGACCTGCTCGCGCGGGTAGGCGAGGTAGGGGTACCACAGCGCGGCCGCGACGGCCGAGGTCGTCTCCTGAGGCAGCTCGCGGGCGATGACGTCGACCCGATGCCCGGCCTGAAGGAGCCGGATCGCGCAGCTCAGGCCGATGACACCGGCTCCGACGACGATGACCCGACCCATGCTCGCACTCCCGACTTCGGCGCCCGCGCTCGTCGGTCGTGCCGCGCATCGGCCCGTGCCCGCGCGAGTCGCATTGCGAACACCCTATCGACGCCACGCCCTCCCTCCTGCGAAAGTCGAACACTCGAACGGTCATTAGCACTGGCGTTCGAACCATGGGCTATCGTGGCCGCATGACCGGTTTCCAGGGCTCGCTGCTCGACGTCACCGACGAGCTGTGCCTGCACGGGCTCGGCCCGGCGGTGCGGCGCACCGAACTGAGCGACGGCGCGTGGGTCGACGTGCGCCCCGGCTGGGTCGGCGGCGCCGACGAGGTGTTCGCGCTCATGCGCGACCGCGTCGACTGGCAGGCCGAGCGCCGCCGCATGTACGACCGGGTGCTCGACGTGCCCCGGCTCGTGCGCTTCTACGGCGCTCGTGAGACGCTGCCGCACCCGCTGCTCGACGACGCCCGGGCCGCGCTGAGCGAGCACTACGCCGCCGAGCTCGGCGAACCGTTCGCGACCGCGGGCCTGTGCTACTACCGCGACGGCCGCGACTCGGTCGCCTGGCACGGCGACCGCATCGGGCGCGGCCGCACCGACGACACGATGGTCGCCATCGTGTCGGTCGGCACGCCGCGCCCCCTGCTGCTGCGGCCCGCCTCCGGCGGCCGTTCGCTGCGCTTCCAGCTGGGCCACGGCGACCTGCTCGTCATGGGCGGCTCGTGCCAACGCACGTGGGAGCACTGCGTGCCGAAGGTCGACGCCTCGACCGGCCCCCGCATCAGCATCCAGTTCCGCCCCCGCGACGTGCGCTGATCCGCCGATGCGCTCGCGGCCCGCGGCGTGCGCACCGCCACGGGCTATCGGCTCGGGGTGAGCCGGCCCGCCATCTCCGGTCCCCCGGTGTCGGCCCGCACGGCGATCTGGCCGCGCGCGTTGACCGCCACGGCGTCGGTGAGGGTCCAGCCGGCGGGCAGGTTCACGGTGCGCCGCGTGAGGTCGACCATCCGCCCGGACTGCCAGGCCACCGCGCGGGCTCCGCGCTGCCCGACGACGACGCCGGCGTCGTTGACGCCCCGCGGCCGCAGGTTCGTCGCGCCCTTGAGCGTGACCGGGTTCGCGCTCGTCGAGAGCCAGGCCGCCGTGCCGCGGGACCCGCCGGGCGTCTCCGGCACGCCGACGCGCCCCACGAGGTAGCGGCCGTTCGGGGAGATTCCGTCGACGGCACTGGATCTCGGGGCACGCACCGGCGTCACGCCGGAGGCGGTCAGCACGACCCCGCGCGGAAAGGTCCCCGTCGAGGGCTGGCTCGGCCGGTGCGCGATGCCGACGGCGCGGCCGGCCTGCGAGATGCCGGTGATGTCGTAGGTGGCGGTCAACGATGTGGGCACCGAGACGACCCGTCCGTTCGCGCCGTAGAAGGGCGTCGACGACTTCACACTGTCGGCCGCGCCCGCGTAGACCGCGCTGTCGTTCACCGCGCCGACCCGCACCTGGTAGTTCGCGCCGGGCACCTCCACACGCTCGCGCAGGCTCGTCCCGACGCCCCAGACGTAGAAGAACGGGCTGGGGCTGGGCGGACCGCCGACGACCCGACCGGCCGGCCCGATCGCCGTCGCCCGGAACTGGGAGGCGGAGCCGTCCGCCGAAGCGTCGAGCCACTGCCCGTCGCGGCCGTTGCCGACGAACGGCAACGGATCGCCGGACTCCGGCTCCACGTTGCCCGCCACCCACCCGGAGTCGGCGATCCCGACCGGGTGCGACGCGAGGCCGTTGCCGCTGCCGTCGGGCAGCAGCGACGGCGCCACGAGCGTGAACGTGTAGCCACCCGGCAGGCGGGCTGCGGCTGGAGCGTTCGCGCCGGCTGGGTCGACGCGGGGTGTGGCCGCGGCTCCCGCGGTCGAGGTCGCGAGCGCGCACACGCCCGCGGCGAGGGCGGCGGACAGGCGGGCACCAGGGTGCTGGATCATGCGTGGCTCCTGTGGTTCGTCGGCCGGCGAGCGACCGGTCAGGAGACCGGTTTCGGCCTCCATGACCTCGGAGCGCGCTCGAACGCCCGTGATACCCCGTGATGGACGGACCCGCCCACGCCCGCCTCACGTCGCCGGCCGGCGAAGGCACGGCGAAGGCAGGTCGCGGGGACAGGAGACCAACGTCCCGCGCTGGACGGGCTGCTCCCAAACGCCAGCGGGAGCGGGAGACGGGCTGGAAGACTGCGCGCATGGCGCGCGAATTCGAAAAAGTAGCTGTGGTAGGGGTCGGCACGATCGGCGCGGGCATCGTCGAGATCTTCGCCCGGTCGGGCCGCGACGTCATCGCGGTCGCTCTCAACGACGAGAAGGCCGAGCGCGGAAAGTACCTGCTGGAGCGCTCGACCCAGGCCGCAGTCGACGGCGACAAGATGGCGGCCGCCGACCGCGAGGCAACGCTGAGCCGGGTCACCATCACCACCGACATCACGCAGGTGGCGCAGGCCGACCTCGTCATCGAGGCGGTCAGCGAGACCATCGAGGCCAAGCGCAAGGTCGTCGGCCAGCTCGAGGTGATCATCTCCGACGACGCGGTGCTCGCGACGAACACCTCCAGCCACTCGGTCACCGACATCGCCGCGGCCATGCAGTTGCCGGGCCGCGTCATCGGCACGCACTTCTTCCCGCCGATCCCGGTCATGCGGCTCGTGGAGATCGTGCGCACCGTGATGACGGATCCGCCGGTCATCGACGAGGTCGTCGAACTCATGCGCTCCCTCGACAAGGACCCGATCGTCGTCGAGGATCGCGCCGGATACATCGCCGACGCGCTCGTGCTCGGCTACCTCAACCACGCCGTCGAGATGTACGAGGCGAAGTACGCCACCCGCGAGGACATCGATGCCGCGATGAAGCTCGGCTGCGGCCTGCCCCGCGGCCCGCTGGAGCTGCTCGACCTCATCGGCCTGGACACCGCCTACTCGGTGCTCGACACCATGCACAAGGCGAGCGGCAACCCGCTGCACGCACCCCGGCCGATCCTCAAGCAGATGGTCACCGCGGGCCTGCTCGGGCGCAAGAGCGGGCGCGGCTTCTACAGCTACGAGCAGCCCGACTCCGCCAAGGTCGTGCCCGACAAGCTGACGCCGTCGGCCGAGGTCTCCGGGGAGAACACCCGCACGATCGAGAAGGTCGGGGTCGTCGGCAACGGCACGATGGCCATGGGCATCGTCGAGGTCTTCGCCAAGGCCGGCTACCCCGTGACGTTCGTCGCCCGTTCGCAGGAGAAGGCGGACCGCTCGCTCGGCAAGCTCACCGCCTCCCTCGACAAGGCCGTGGGCCGCGGCAAGATGACGCAGGAGGGCCGCGACGCCGCGCTCGGCCTGGTCACTGCGGCCTCCGCGCTGACCGACCTGGGTGACGTCGACATCGTCGTGGAGGCGATCGCCGAGGACCTCGCCGTCAAGCAGGACACGTTCGCCCGGCTCGACGAGATCTGCAAGCCCGGCGCGATCCTGGCCACGACGACCTCCTCGCTGCCGGTCATCAAGTGCGCGGTCGCCACGTCGCGTCCGCAGGACGTCATCGGCATGCACTTCTTCAACCCGGCCCAGGTCATGAAGCTCGTCGAGGTCGTCTCGACGGTCTCCACGGCCGACGACGTCACCGCCACCGTCGCGCAGCTGTGCGCGAGCATCAAGAAGCACCCGGTGTTCTGCGCCGACGTCTCCGGCTTCATCGTCAACGCCCTGTTGTTCCCCTACCTCAACGACGCGGTGACGATGCTGGCCTCGCAGTACGCCACGATCGACGAGATCGACCTGGCGATGAAGGCCGGCTGCGGCTACCCGATGGGCCCGTTCGAGCTGCTCGACGTCGTCGGGCTCGACGTGTCGCTGGCGATCCAGCAGGAGCTGTTCACCGAGTTCCGCCAGCCCGCGTTCGCGCCCGCGCCGCTGCTGGAGTACCTCGTGCAGGCCGGTTTCCTCGGCCGCAAGACCGGCCGCGGGTTCCACAACTACGCGCGCTGACCAGAGCCAGACGAAGGGGCCGGATCCGTTGGGATCCGGCCCCTTTCGGCATCCGTGAGACGAGGCTCAGGGCCCGCCGCCGGGCCGGGAGACCGGCGCGGAGTCGGCCGGGTCGGCGTCGCGCTGCGCGCGGTTGACGGCCGACAGGATCGCCGACAGCGAGGCCCGCACGATCGAGGAGTGCACCCCGACTCCCCACAGCACGCGGTCTCCGACGGCGCACTCGACGAACGCGGCGGCCTTGGAGTCGCTGCCGGCGGTCAGCGCGTGCTCGGAGTAGTCGAGCACCCGGGCGTCGACGCCGATCGTGCTCAGGGCGTCGATGAACGCGGCGATCGGCCCGTTGCCGCGGCCCTCGATCTCGATCTCGCGGCCGAACTGGGTCTTGTCGGTGACCGTGGCCCAGATGTGGTCCTTGCCGTCGGAGTCGGAGGAGCTGCGCACGGAGACGGGCGCGAAGCGGCCCCACGCGGTGTCGCCGTTGTTGGTGCCCGGCAGGTACTCGTCGGAGAACACGTCCCACAGCTGCGCGGCGGTCATCTCCCCGCCCTCGGTGTCGGTGCGGCGCTGGACGACGCCCGACAGCTCGATCTGCAGGCGACGCGGCAGGTCCATGCCGTACTCGCTGTGCAGGAGGTAGGCGACGCCGCCCTTGCCGGACTGGCTGTTGACGCGCACGACCGCCTCGTAGCTGCGGCCGATGTCGTGCGGGTCGACGGGCAGGTAGGGCACGCCCCAGACGAGGTCGTTGATCTGCTTGCCGGTGGCCTTGGCCTGGCGCTCCATGTCTTCGAAGCCCTTCTTGATCGCGTCCTGGTGCGATCCGGAGAAGGCCGTGAAGACGAGGTCGCCGCCGTAGGGGTGGCGCTCCGGCACCGGCAGCTGGTTGCAGTACTCGACGACGCGGCGCACGTTCTCGATGTCGGAGAAGTCGATCTGCGGGTCGACGCCCTGGCTGAACAGGTTCATGCCGAGGGTCACCAGGCACACGTTGCCGGTGCGCTCGCCGTTGCCGAACAGGCACCCCTCGATGCGGTCGGCCCCGGCCAGGTAGCCCAGCTCGGCGGCGGCCACGCCGGTGCCCCGGTCGTTGTGCGGATGCAGGCTCAGGATCGTCGAGTCGCGGCGCTCCAGGTTGCGGCACATCCACTCGATGGAGTCGGCGTACACGTTCGGGGTGGCCATCTCGACGGTGGCGGGCAGGTTGACGATCATCGGCCGGTCGGGAGTCGGCTCGAAGATCTGCGCGACCTCGTTGCAGATGCGCGCGGCGAACTCCAGCTCGGTGCCCGTGTAGCTCTCCGGGGAGTACTCGTAGGTCACCTGGGTCTGCGGGATCGTCTCCTCGAGCTTGCGGCACAGCCGCGCGCCCTGCAGGGCGATGTCGACGATGCCGTCCTGGTCCTTGTCGAAGACGACCCGCCGCTGCAGCACCGACGTCGAGTTGTATAGGTGCACGATGGCCTGCTTGGCGCCGGCGATCGCGTCGTAGGTGCGCTCGATGAGGTGATCGCGGGCCTGGGTCAGCACCTGGATCGTCACGTCGTCGGGAATGCGGCCCTCGTCGATGAGCGCGCGGCAGAAGTCGAAGTCGGTCTGGCTCGCCGACGGGAAGCCGACCTCGATCTCCTTGTAGCCCATGTCGACGAGCAACTCGAACATGCGCATCTTGCGCTCGCGGTTCATCGGGTCGATGAGCGCCTGGTTGCCGTCACGCAGGTCGACCGCGCACCAGCGGGGGGCGGTCGTGATCGTCTTGTCGGGCCACGTGCGGTCGGGCAGCTGGACCGCGATCTGGTCCTGGAAGGGGACGTACTTGCCGATCGGCATGCCCGAGGGCGTCTGCTGGTTCTTCATCGTGTCGTCGCTTTCGTCTCTGCTGGGGTCAGGCCGGACAGCATGGACTCCGCGACGAGGGCGGCCTGTCTAGTAGGCCTCGCCGCGGCGACGAAGCAGGAGGTTCCTGCGCGATCCGAAGAACACCCCTGCACCGTAGCGGCTCCCGGCGCCGCGCGTCCACGCGGGTGCCGGCCCGGCGCGTCGGCACGCCCCGCTACTGCTTGCGCGGCCGGCCCCGGCGCGGCAGGGGTCTCGCGTCGCGAGGAGCCCGGCCCTCGGCCTCCAGGGCGCGGCGCAGCACGATCTCGATCTGCGCGTTGACGCTGCGCAGCTCGTCGGACGCCCAGCGCGAGAGCGCCTCGTGCACGGCAGGGTCGAGCCGCAGCAGCACCTGCTTGCGCTGCTGCGGCTGCGGCTTGTCGTTCCCGCCTGACACAATCCGTCCGATCCGTCGGGTGCGGCCTGGGCTGCCCGGCTCAGGTGTAGAGGCTGCCGGTGTTGACGACCGGGGTGGCCCGCTGCTCGCCGCACAGCACGACGAGCAGGTTGCTGACCATCGCCGCGCGGCGCTCCTCGTCGAGGGCCACGACCGAATCGGCCTCCAGGCGCTGCAGGGCGTCTTCGACCATGCCGACCGCGCCGTCGACGATGCGGGCGCGGGCCGCGACGATCGCGCCGGCCTGCTGGCGCTGCAGCATCGCCTGGGCGATCTCCGGGGCGTAGGCCAGGTGGGCGATGCGCACCTCGATGACCTCGACACCGGCGATGATGACGCGCTCGGCCACCTCGTGCGCCAGCTCCGCGCTGACCAGATCGGTGCTGCCCCGCAGCGACGTGGCGCCGCCCTCGTAGTCGTCGTAGGGGTGCGTCGTCGCGACGTGCCGCAGCGCCGCCTCCGCCTGCACGTGCACGAAGTCGCTGTAGTCCTCGACCGCGAACCGCGCCTTGGCTGTATCAGCCACCTGCCACACGACGATCGCGCCGATCTCGACCGGGTTGCCGTGCGCGTCGTTGACCTTGACGACACTCGTCTCGAAGTTGTGCACCCGCACGGAGACGGTGGGCTTGGTCGTCAGCGGCATCACCATCGTCAGGCCCTCGCGCCGGTTCGTGCCGACGTACTGCCCGAAGAACTGCAGCACCTTCGTCTGCCCCGGCTGCACGATCGTCACCGAGCTGAGCACGAGCACCGCGGCGACGAACAGCACCCCGGCCCCGATCAGCGCGCCCAGGCCGCCGGTGCCGGCGTTGAGCGCGAATCCCCCGATGACCGCCAGGTAGACCGCCACCCCCAGCAGCACGACCCCGACGAGCAACGCGAGGAAGCCGTTGACCGCCCAGGCCCGGCGCTCGGTGACGTCGACCCGCGCGCCCGAGTGCCCCACCGGCGTCGCCTGCGGCGGCACCTCCTGCGGGCCCTCCGAGACCACGCCCTCGGCCGTGGCGCCGCGTGACTCTCGCACCCCCTGCTCCCGTGCTTCCGGGGCCTCCCGTGCCTCCCGTGCCTCGGCGGGCACCGAACCGTCTCGTCGCCCCTGCTCGTCCATCACAACTCCCCTCTCGTCGGCCAGCTCGGCCCCCTGATATCTAAGTGATATCAGATTTATGACGTGGTCGCGAGCGCGTCGGTTCCGCTCGGGCGCGGATTGTTGAACTCGAACCTTGTCGGTGGTCGGTGCTTCAATCGTTGACATGACGAATCACCGTGAACTTCACGACATCTCGCGCGGGGCCGCGCAGTGCACGGTGGTCCCGCCGTTCCTGCTGCAGCGCCTGGCGCGCTCCGGAGACGGGCCGGCCGCCACCGTGGCCCGCGACACCCTGCGTCTGGAGCACACGCTGCGGGTGCGGCGCGAGGCGCGCTCGATGCGCCAGCCACGATCGACGGGCGGCCCCGTGCCGGGTCGGGAGCCCGCCGCCGGCGGCGAGCCGCAGAACGAGCGCGTCGACGAGCCGGTCGAGGGGCCGCTCGAGGGGCGAGGCGACGAGCGGGGCGATGCTCGAGGCGGTGACGCCCGCGACGGGAGCGGGGAACCGGGGCCGCCCGGTCAGGGGTTCGTGCCCGACCGGCTGCAGCGCCACCCCAGGCTCCGGGAGCATCGTCGCGTCGAACCGCCGCGCGGGCTGGCGCCCGGCGAGCCGCCACAGGAGGCGGTGACCGCGACCCCCGACCGGGCGGTCCACGACGCCGAGCACGGCACCGATCTGCCCGGCGTGCTGCGCCGCGACGAGGGCGCCGAGCCGCACGCCGACGAGTCCGTCAACGAGGCCTACGACGGGCTCGGCCACACGTGGTCGCTGTTCCACGACGCGTACGGGCGCAACTCCCTCGACGACGCCGGGCTCAAGCTCGTCGCGTCCGTGCACTTCGCGAAGGACTACGACAACGCGTTCTGGGACGGCGAACAGATGGTCTTCGGCGACGGCGACGGCGAGGTGTTCGGCTCGTTCACCGACTGCCTCGACGTCATCGGCCACGAGCTCGCGCACGGGTTCACCCAGTACACGGCGGGATTCGTCTATGTCGGGCAGTCCGGGGCGCTCAACGAGCACGTCTCCGACGTGTTCGGCGTGCTCACCGTGCAGCGCGTCGAGGGGCAGATCGCCGACCAGGCCGACTGGCTCGTCGGCAAGGACCTGTTCCTGCCGGGCGTGCAGGGCGTCGCGCTGCGGTCGATGAAGGCGCCCGGCACCGCGTACGACGACCCGCGCCTGGGCAAAGACCCGCAGCCCGCGCACATGGACGACTACGAACAGCTGCCGCACGACGAGGCCAACGACAACGGCGGGGTGCACATCAACTCCGGCATCCCCAACCACGCCTTCTACCTGGCCGCCACCACCCTCGGCGGCAACGCCTGGGAGGCCCCCGGCCAGATCTGGTACGACGTCATGACCACCGGCGGCCTGCCCAAAGACGCCGACTTCGCGGCCTTCGCCGCCGCCACCCTCGCGGCCGCCGGCGCCCGTTACGGCGAGGGCAGCGCCGAGCAGGAGGCGGTCCGGGCGGGCTGGGACGGAGTCGGTGTGGTCGCCGCCGCCTCCCCCGTGCACCTGACCCGGCCCCGGCCCGACGCGCGGGCGGCCGCCCGGGGGCCGCGGCGCCTGCCCGATGCCCGAAGGTGACACCGTCGCGTGGACCGCGGCCCGGCTCCAGGCCGCCCTCGGCGGCGCGACCCTGACCCGGGCCGAGTTGCGCTGGCCGTCGCTCGCGGGAGCCGACCTCGTGGGGGCCAGGACCGTGCGGGTGGTCGCGCGCGGCAAGCACCTGCTGCACCGCCTCGACCTGCGCGGCCAGGCCCTCACCCTGCACTCGCACCTGCGGATGGACGGCACGTGGCGGGTGCGACCCGCACAGGAGAGTGTGCGGTGGGACCATCGGCTGCGCGCCGTGCTCGGCACCGCCGACGCGACCGCGCTGGGGCGCAGCCTCGGCATGCTCGACCTCGTCGCCACCGCCGACGAGGATCGGCTCGTCGGCCATCTCGGGCCCGACATCCTCGCCCGTGCCTGGCAGGCGGGCGAACCGCCCGGGCGCGACATCGCGATGCGCCGGCTGTCACGAGACGACCGGCCGCTCGCGGAGGCGCTGCTCGATCAACGGGTGCTGGCCGGGCTCGGCACCTTCTGGGTCAGCGAGGGCTGCTTCGCGGAGCGGCTGAACCCGTGGCGGACCGCCGCGCAGGTGCCGACCGACGACGTGGCGGCGCTCCTGGACTGGGCCCGGCCACGGATGCTGCGGTCGGCCCGCACCGGCGCGCAGTCGGTCACCGGGCTCGCCCGCCGCGACGCCCTGGGGGCCGTGCACGCGCTCTCGGGGCGTCCGTGCCGCCGCTGCGGACGCCCCGTTCGGGTCGCGCTCGTCGGCGCGGCCCCGCGAGAGCGCACGATCTTCTACTGCCCGGCCTGCCAGGGCGGGATCGCGCCCACCGACGACGGCCGGCCGCAGGCACCCCTGGGGGCCACGGGATCCACTCGTCGCTCCGGTGGCGACGACGGTCCCGGCAGGGCTCAGGTGTACAGGGGCCGGTCCGGGTCGGCGGGCTCGTCCTGACGCGCCGAACTCTCGCCGCCGTCGGGCGCGACGTCCTCGCCGTACAGCACCTGACCGTCCTCGGCGACGACGACGAGCGTCTCCGCGCCGCCGTCGACGATCTTGTCCGCGATGAGGGCCGCCTCCGGCTCCGGAACCCGCACCCCGGCGCGTTCCCAGCCCCGCGTCAGTTCCTCGAGGATGTCCGAGGGGGCCCGGCCGGCCGCGCCCCCGGCCACCGCCGCCAACGTGTCGACGTAGGCCCGCACCCCTTCCGGCCCGACCTCGTCCGCGAAGCCGGAGTTCACCGTGATGCGCGACGTGCGGGTCGTCTCCTCGTTCCCCCGCCGGCCCGCCAGGTCCGGGTTGTTGATGTCGACCTCGGCGGTGTCACTGGAATGGACCTTGTGATCGTCCTGCCGATCGGCGTGCCGAACCTCGTGCCGATCGTCCCGTCGATCGTCGTGACGGCCATCTGCGGCGGTGCTCATATCAGTCTCCTGGTCAGGCGGGAAACGGTCTGCGAAACGCCCGCCATCACTCGACGAGCACGGCGCGGCGCGCTCTGTCGGCGGGTCGACCCGAGTACATCTACCCGTTGCGGCCGAACGCAATCCCGGCGCCGGCAGCGGGTCCTGCCTAGGGTAGGGGCGCCGACCGGCCACCCGCCACGAAAGAGGCACGAAAGAGGCACGAGAGAGGACCGCCGAGATGAGCACGATCCTGTGGCTGCGCCGGGACCTGCGCCGCGACGACCTGCCGGCGCTGGTCGCCGCGCACGAGGCGGCGGGCGACGGCCGGGTGCTGCCGGTGTTCGTGCTCGACCCGAGGCTGTGGAACGGCGCGGGCGAGGCGCGCCGCGCGGCGCTGCGAGACGCCCTGCAGCGCGCCCAGGAGGAGTACGACGGCGCGCTCGTCGCGCGTCGCGGCGACCCCGCGCAGGTGCTGGCGCACCTCGCGACCCAGACCGGCGCCACCAGCGTGCACGTCAGCGGCGAATCGACCCCCTTCGGCCGCCGCCGCGGGGAGGCCGTGCACGCAGCCCTCGCCGCCTTGCCCGGAGGCGGGGTGCCGGTGGTCGCGACCGGCACCCCGTACGCCGTCTCCCCCGGCCGCATCCGCACCCAGGCCGGCACGCCCTACCAGGTGTTCACCCCGTTCGCGCGGGCCTGGCGCGCCCACGGCCACCCCGGCCCGGCGCGGCCGCCCGCGGCCGTGCGGTGGCTCACCGGCGTCCCCAGCGACGACCTGCCCGGCACGGCCGACGCGTCACCGGCTCCCGGCCCGGACCCCCGGCAGGCGTGGCGTGACTTTCTCGACGAGGGACTCGGCGACTACGACACCGCCCGCGACCGCCCCGATCTCGACGCCACCTCGCGGGTCTCCGAGCACCTGAAGTTCGGGGCGCTGCACCCGCGCACTCTGCTCGCCGACGTCGCCGCGCACCCCGCGGCCGGGAGCACCGCGGCCCGCCGGTTCGTCGACCAGCTCATCTGGCGCGAGTTCTACGCCGACGTGCTGTGGCACCGCCCCGAATCCGCCTGGCACGACCTGCGCCCGCTCGGCGACATCGGCACCGACCCCGACGCCGACGAGCAGACCGCGCACCGCTGGGACGCCTGGTGCGCCGGCCGCACCGGCTACCCCTACGTCGACGCCGGGATGCGCCAACTGCTCGCGCAGGGCTGGATGCACAACCGGCTGCGCATGGTCACTGCCTCCTTCCTCGTCAAGGACCTGCACATCCGCTGGCAGCACGGCGCCCGGTTCTTCCTCGCGCACCTGCGCGACGGCGATCTCGCCTCGAACAACCACGGCTGGCAGTGGGCGGCCGGCACCGGCACCGACGCCGCGCCCTACGTGCGGGTCTTCAACCCGATCACCCAGGGGAGGCGGTTCGACCCCGGCGGCGACTACGTGCGCCGCCACGTGCCCGAACTCGCGCACGTCGCCGGGGCCGCCGCCCACGAGCCGTGGAACGCCCCCGACGGGTACACCCACGGATACCCGCAGCGGATCGTCGACCACGCGGCCGAGCGCCGCGAGGCCCTGCGTCGCTTCCACGAGGTGTCGCCCTGAGCCCGGTCCGATGACCCGCACCGTCCTCGGGCGGCTCGCGGGGGCGTTGAGCGCGCCGCGGCGGCCCGGCCGGGTGAGACTGAGCGCTAGGCCGATCCCGCCCGAGCCGAGCGAACACACCGACAGCAGGAGGACCAATGGACACCGACGTCGTCATCGCCGGAGCCGGGCTCGCCGGCCTGACCTGCGCCCGGCACCTCGCGGGAGCCGGGCTCGACGTGCGCGTCCTCGAGGCGGGCGACGACGTCGGCGGCCGCGTGCGCACCGACGTCGTCGACGGCTTCCGCTGCGACCGCGGGTTCCAGCTGCTCAACCCCGCCTACCCCGCCGTGCGCGACGAGGTCGACGTGCGCCGGCTCGGGCTCGGCACGTTCGAGCGCGGCGTCGCGGTGCGCCGCGACGACGGTCTGACGCACCTGACCGTCAGCCCGCGGGCGCTGGCCCACGCGGCGCCCGCGACCGTCTCCTCGATCACCTCCCTCGTGCCGGGCCCCTACCTGCGCCCGCAGTCGGTGCGCGAGCTCGCCGCGCTGACGCGGTGGGCGGCGCCGGCGCTGGGCCCGGTCTCGCGGCTGCTGCGGCAACGGGACACGACGCTGCGCGAGAGCTGGGACGACGCCGGGTTCCGCGGCCGCTTCCGCGCCGAGGTCGTCGAGCCCTTCCTCGCCGGGGTCGTGCTCGAGCGGGACGGCTCGACGTCGGCCAATTTCGCCCGACTGCTCGTGCGCGCCTTCGCGCTGGGCACCCCGGGGGTGCCCGCCCAGGGCATGTCCGCGCTGCCGCACCAGCTCGCGGCGCCGGTCCTTGAGTCGGTGGAGTTGGGCCGGCGCGTCGAGGCCGTCACCCGCGAGACCGGCGGGGTGCGCGTCGACACCGACTCCGGGCCGGTGCGGGCGCGGGCGGCGGTCGTCGCGTGCGACCCGGCGACCGCCGGCGAACTGCTCGACATCGAGGTGCCGGCCGGCCGGGGCCTGACGACGTGGTGGTTCGCGACCGACTCCGACCCCGGCGACCGGGCGATCCTGCATCTCGACGGCCGCTCGCAGCCCGGGCCGCTGGTCAACGCGGCGGTGATGACCAACGCCGCCCCGTCGTACGCCCCACCCGGATGGCACCTCGTGCAGGCCAGCGCCCTGACCGCCGACGCCGACCTGCCGACCGAGGCGGTGCTCGCGCAGGTCGGTGCGGTGCTCGGCGTGCCGACCCGGTCGTGGCAGCTGGTGACCCGCCACGACATCGCCTACGCCCTGCCGAGCCAGCCGCCGCCGCTGCGGGTGCGCCGCGACGTCGCCCTCGGCGGGGGCGTCTACGCGTGCGGCGACCACCGCGACACCGCCTCCATCCAGGGCGCGATCGTCTCCGGACGGCGCACGGCGCGCGCGGTGGCGCGTCGCCTGGCCCCGGCGGCCCCGGCTGACTCAGCGGCCCGCGGCCGAGCATGATCAATCCGGTCACCGAGCTGCGGGCCTTCGTCACGGCGGCCCTGTTCTCCCCCGTTCCGCGCGATCACGCCCAGACCGACGCGGCGTTCCGGCGCCGCCGGGTCGTGGCTGCCGCCACCCTCGTCGTCGGCGGCGTGTTGCTCTTCGTGAGCCTGCGGGTGCCGCCGGGTGACCCGGCGTTCTACGCCTGGACGCTGGCCCTCGCCGCCGTGTGGACCGTCGGCGCGTTCGCCTCCGGGCCGCTGCATCTGGGCCAGGCCTGGACCCGCACCGGGGCCGTCGCGCGGCCCGTCGTGCAGTCCGCGGCGCTCGCGGCCCTGCTCGTCGCGCTCTTCCTCGTCGGTGCCGTCGTCGTCGCGGGCGTCCCCGTGCTGCGCGGCCCCGTCGACGGGCTCCTCGACCACGCCCGGTTCGGGTCGCTGCCGGTCGTCGCGGTCGTCACCGCGGTCAACGGCATCGGCGAGGAGTTGTACTTCCGCGGCGTCCTCTTCGCCGCGATCGGCCGTCGACACGCGGTCGCGGTCTCGACCGTGCTGTATATGCTCGTCACGCTCGCCAGCGGGGTGCCGCTGCTCGTGCTCGCGGCCGGCGTGCTCGGCGTCGTCACCGGCCTGCAACGCCGCGTCACCGGCGGCGTGCTCGGCCCGATCCTCGTGCACGTCGCGTGGTCGATGTCGATGCTCTTCCTGCTTCCTCCCGTTCTCGACACCCTGAGGTGAACATGACCGTCTCGTCCACCGACGCGCAGGCCCGCACGGCGCTGGTCACCGGCGCCACCGGCTACATCGGCGGGCTGCTCGTCCCCCGGCTCCTGGAGGCGGGGTGGCGGGTGCGCGTGCTGACCCGCGACGCCGCGAAGATCGCCGACCTGCCGTGGGGCTCGCGCGTGGAGGCGGTCGAGGCCGACGCGAGCGACGCCGACGGGCTGCGTTCGGCGATGACCGGGGTCGACGTCGCCTGGTACCTGCTGCACTCGATGGGTGCCGGCGGCGACTTCGCGCGCCGTGACCGGGAGCTGGCGGGCACGTTCGGCGCCGCGGCCCGCGAGGCCGGGGTCGCCCGCATCGTCTACCTCGGCGGGCTGCACCCCCGCGGCGAGCTGTCGGCGCACCTGGCCTCGCGGGTCGAGGTCGGCGAGGTGCTCATGGCCTCGGGAGTGCCGACGGCCTGCCTGCAGGCCGCGGTCGTGCTCGGAGACGGGTCGATCAGCTTCGAGATGCTGCGGCACCTCACCGAGCGGCTCCCGGCGATGATCGCGCCGAAGTGGCTGGGCAACCTCATCCAGCCGATCGCGGTCGACGACGTGCTGCACTACCTCGTCGCGGCGGCCGATCTGCCGCCGGAGGTCAACCGCACGTTCGACATCGGCGGGCCCGACGTGCTCAGTTACGCCGACATGATCCGCCGGTTCGCGCAGGTCACCGGGCTGCGGCCGCGTCTCGTCGTCACGGTGCCGGTGCTGACTCCCGGGCTCGCGAGCCACTGGATCGGCCTCGTCACGCCCGTCGACACCGGCGTCGCCAAGCCCCTCGTCGGCAGCCTCGTGCACGAGGTGGTGTGCCGCGAACGCGACCTCGACGGGCTCGTCGGCGCGCCGCCCGGCGGGGTCACCGGCTTCGACGAGGCGGTCCGGCGCGCGATGCGCACCGCGTCGCCGCAGCGGGGGCCGCGCACGCTGGCGTTGACCGGCGCGATGACGACGGCCGCGGCGGTCGCCGGGTCGATCGCCTCCGACCCCGGCTCCGCCTGGTACCGCGGCATCGACAAGCCCGCCTGGCAGCCTCCGGCCCTTGCGTTTCCGGTGGTGTGGACGGCGCTGTACGCCGACATCGCCGGTACCAGCGCCTCGGTCATCCGCACGCTGGAGGACTCCGGCCGCGAGTCGGGGGCGCGTCGGTTCACCACGGCCCTCGGGGTGAACCTCGTGCTCAACGCCGCGTGGAGCGCGCTGTTCTTCCGGGCGCACCGCCCCGACGTCGCCACGCTCGGAGCCGGGCTGCTCGCCGCGAGCAGCGCCGACCTCGCCCGACGCGCGGGAGCCGCCGGGCGCGGGCATGCCGGGTGGCTGGCTCCGTACGCCGCGTGGTGCGCGTTCGCGACGGTGTTGTCCGCCGAGATCTGGCGGCGCAACCAGTAGGGCCGGCGCCTGGTGGGCTGCCTGCGCGGGCGCGCGGCGCCGCGCGGAGGCAGCGTCTGCGCCGACGATCCCGCCTCACGGGACGGCTGTCTCGACGGTCGGGACGGGACCGCCCGGCTGCCGCCGAACCACCTCCGCGGACGCGGCTCAGCGGCACCCCGGCGGTCCAGTCGGACAGCACAGGCTCCCGTGCGAAACGGAGGCCCTGGGGAGGGGATCGCCGAGGCGCCGGGCGAGGGCGCCGCAGAGGCGCCGACCCAGCCTCGCGGAGCCGCCGACCCAGCCTCGCCGAGCCGCCGACCGAGCCTCGCCGAGGCGCCGGGCGAGGACCCGCGCCCGGCCGTCTGACGCCCGCGCCCCTCAGAAGCCGAGGCGCCGCAGCTGCTTGGGGTCGCGCTGCCAGTCCTTGGCGACCTTGACGTGCAGGTCGAGGTGCACGCGCTGGCCGAGGAGGGCCTCGATGCTCGCGCGGGCGCGGGTGCCGAC
>JBDIAM010000038.1:0-16872 GCA_039812445.1 Piscicoccus intestinalis
GGGGCGGCCGCCTCCAACGACCTGCCGTGCATCCTCGACGTCGACGGTCCGATCATGCCCAACTGGGCCTGGAACGGTTGGCTCGTGCCCTCCGGCCTCACCGAACAGGACGTCGCCGACTTCCTGCCCTCGACGGTGGGCCGCTACGAGAACCAGATCTACACGGTGGGCTATTGGGACGCGACCACCCTGCTGTTCTCCCGGCGGTCCGTGCTGGAGAACCTCGGCATCCGCATCCCGACCGTCGAACAGCCGTGGACCGGGCAGGAGTTCGAGGACGCCGAGCGCCGCATCCAGGCCTCCGGGCAGTTCGACTACCCGGTCGACTGGGGGCCCAGCGACCAGAGCGAGTGGTACACGTACGCCTACTCGCCGCTCCTGCAGAGCTTCGGCGGCGACCTCATCAACCGCAGCGGTTTCGAGACCGCCGACGGCGTGCTCAACAGCCCACAGTCGCTGGAATTCGCCCAGTGGTTCCAGCGCCAGTTCACGCAGGGCTACGCGCCGTCCTCCAACGCCCAGGACCGCACCGAGTTCGAGACCGAGCGGGTCGCGATCCAGTACAGCGGCGTCTGGGGCTACCTGCGCAACCACGAGGCGTTCGGCGACGACCTCGTCATGCTGCCGCCTCCGGACTTCGGGCACGGCCCCAAGGTCGGAGTCGGGTCGTGGCAGTACGGCCTGACCCGCGCCTGCACCGACCGCCAGAAGGAGGGTGCGCTGGCCTACCTGCGGTTCTCGCTCGACGACCGCTACATCGCCCAGTTCGCCGACGTGACCTCCCTCATCCCGGCCACGACGACCGCCGCGGCCCAGACGACCTCCGGCCTGTACGGGCCCGGGCAGCCGCTGGCGTTCCTGCCCGCCATGGCGGAGCAGTTCGGCCTCCTGCGGCCCCCGACGCCCGCGTACCCGGTGATCAGCCAGGTCTTCCAGCAGCAGTTCCAGGACATCGTCGCCGGCAAGGCCCCCGCCGAGGCGCTCGACCAGGCGGTCCGCGAGATCGACGCCGACATCAACGCGGCCCGGTACAACCGGTGAGCGCAGGGAGGGAATCCGCCATGTCAACCACCACCCCCGCCGGCCCGTCGACTCGGACGCCGGCGCAGACTCGGCCCCGCCGCAAGGGTTCGAGCATCCACGCCTCGGAGCGCCGGGCCGGCTACCTGTTCCTGGCCCCCGCCGTCATCCTGCTGAGCGTCTTCCTCATCCTGCCGGTGCTCATGTCGTTCACGTTGGGCTTCACCAACGCCCGGCTCGGCTCCGCGTTCACCCCCGAGTTCGTCGGCCTCGCCCAGTTCGCCCGCGCCCTCACCGCCGACCCGACCTTCTGGGCGGGCCTGCGCAACATCGCGGTCTTCGTGCTCGTCGTCGTGCCGGTGCAGGGCGGGCTCGGGCTCGTGCTGGCGATGCTCGTCAACCAGAAGCTGCGCGGCGTCACGGCCTTCCGCGTCATGTTCTTCATGCCGGTCGTCACGTCGATGGTGGTCGTCTCCATGCTGTGGCGGTTCATGTACCAGCAGGACGGCCTCGTCAACGCCGTCTTCGGCTTCAACGTCGACTGGCTGAACAACCCCTCGACCGCGCTGCCCGCCGTCATCGTCATGTCGATCTGGCAGGGCGTCGGTTTCCACATGATCCTCTGGCTGTCGGGCCTGCAGACGATCAACCACGACCTCTACGAGGCGTCCGCCCTCGACGGGGCCAACCGCTGGCAGCAGTTCCTCAACGTCACGCTGCCCGGCCTGCGGCCCACGTTCGTCTTCATCTTCATCACGATCACGATCTCGGCGTTCTCGCTGTTCACTCAGATCGACGTGATGACCAGCGGCGGACCCGCGAACGCGACGACGACGCTCGTCTACCACATCATCCAGATGGGTTCGGGGCGCGGCGACGTCGGCTACGGCTCGGCCCTGAGCCTGATCTTCTTCATCATCGTCCTGGCGGTCACGCTGCTGCAGCGGGCCCTCACCAAGGAGGACTGACCCCATGAGCGCCCCCACGCCCGCCAATCCGGCCACCGCGACCGCGAAGCCGACCCCGCGCCGCATCAAGTCCTCGGGCACGTCCCGCGGCAACGCGTGGACCTACGTGCCGCTGGTGCTGCTGTCGATCTCGTTCATCCTGCCGCTGCTGTTCATGATCAGCTCGAGCTTCAAGCCCCGCGACCAGATCCTCGCCGACCTGACGAGCTGGCGTGCCTTCGTGCCCGTCGGCGACCTGTCGATGGCCAACTACGCCGGCGTCTTCGACCGGGTGCCGGTGGAGCGGTTCTTCTTCGTCTCCACCGTCGTCACGGTCGCGATCGTCGTGCTCGGCCTCATCGTCAACTCGATGGCCGGCTTCGCGCTCGCCCGCCTGAACTTCAAGGGCCGCAACGTCATCCTCGGCGTCATCATCGCCACCCTCATCGTGCCGTTCGAGACGTTCGCGATCCCGATGGTGTACCTCATCTCCAACCTGCCGCGCGTCGTGCTGCATTCGGACGGGTTCGCGATGCGGATGGGCTGGGCCAACAGCTACGAGGTGCTGATCATCCCGTTCATCGCCAACGCGTTCTCGATCTTCCTGTTCACGCAGTACTACCGCTCGATCCCCAAGGAGCTCGACGAGGCGGCGCGGGTCGACGGCGCGGGCTGGTTCCGCACCTACGCCTCCGTCGTCTCCCCGCTGGCCAAGCCGGCGTTCGCGACCTCGGCGATCCTGACGTTCCTGCCGCAGTGGAACTCCTACCTGTGGCCGCTGCTCGTCATCCAGCAGGAGAACATGCGGCCCGTGCAGGTCGGCATGCGCTACTTCTTCGCCTCCGGCACCGCCGAGGGCACCCCGTGGGGCCAGATCATGGCCTACACCTCGATGATCACGATCCCGGTCATCGTCGTGTTCCTGCTGTTCCAGCGGGCGTTCATCTCCTCGATCGCCAGCTCGGGAGTCAAGGGGTGAGCCTGCGCCTGGAGGACCGCTGGGTCTGGGACTCCTGGCCGTTCACCGACCCCGAGGGCCGGCACCACCTGTTCTACCTGCAGGCCGACCGCTCGCTGGGAGATCCGATCGCGCGGCACCTGAGCCCCTCGATCGGCCACGCCGTCAGCGACGACTGGCGCACGTGGCGGGTGCTGCCCGACGCCCTGGCCCCGCGCGCCGAGCCCGGGTGGGACGACGGCGCGACGTGGACCGGCTCCGTGATCCAGGGGCCGTCGGGGCAGTTCCACTTGTTCTATACCGGTGCGACAAGAGCGGAGAACTGTCTGGTACAACGCATCGGCCGCGCGGACTCCGACGACCTCGTCACGTGGCACCGGCACGGCACGGAGCCGCTCGTGGCGGCCGACCCGCGCTGGTACGAGAAGCTCGGCGGCCCGTGGTTCGACGAGGCGTGGCGCGACCCCTGGGTGTTCGCCGACCCCGACGGCGCCGGCTGGCACATGCTCATCACCGCCCGTGCCCACCACGGCGATCCGCTGTCGCGGGGCGTGGTGGGGCACGCGTGGTCGCCCGATCTAGACCGCTGGGAGGTGCGGCCACCGCTGTCGGAGCCGGGCAAGTTCGGGCAGCTCGAGGTGCTGCAGTACCTCGAGCTCGACGGGCGACCGCACCTGCTCTTCTGCACCGCCGCCGCGCAGCTCAACCCCGCGCTGCACCCGCCGGGCCAGCGCGGCGGCATGTGGCTCCTCGACGGTCCCGGGTGGCAGGGGCCCTGGGAGGTCAGCCGCGCCCGCCGGGTCGATCACGACTCGCTGTATGCGGCGCGGGCGATCGTCGACGTCGACGGGCGGACCCGTCTCCTCGGATTCAGCGATCTCGTCGACGACGCGTTCGTCGGGGAGATCCTCGACCCGGTGCCGCTCACCCTCGACCCCTGACCGGCCACGTTGCGCCGGGAGGGCACCGGGGCCCACCTAAGCTACGCAGCCAAGAGCGCGAGAAGCGGGGTGTGATGGTTCGGGTGCGGCTCAAGGACGTCGCGGCGGCGTGCGGTGTCTCCACCGCCACCGTCTCCCTCGTGCTCAACGAGGCGAGCGACCGCATCACCCCGGAGACCGTCGCCCGGGTTCGCGCCGCCGCCGACGAACTCGGGTACACCCCGAACACGGCCGCCCGGAGCCTGCGGACCCGGCGCACCCAGACGATCGGCGTCGTCACCGACACGGTGCTGACCGCCGGCAGCGCCTCGGCCATGGTGCAGGGCACCCAGGACGTGGCCTGGCAGCACGACCACCTGCTGTTCTGGCTCGGCACGCAGA
The DNA here is from genome assembly GCA_039812445.1 of Piscicoccus intestinalis. Classification (GTDB taxonomy): domain Bacteria; phylum Actinomycetota; class Actinomycetes; order Actinomycetales; family Dermatophilaceae; genus Kineosphaera; species Kineosphaera intestinalis_A. The sequence goes on from JBDIAM010000038.1 coordinate 4,248, forward strand.
ATGACCCGACGCTCGTCGACCGGGCGGTGCGGGCCCTGGCGGCCCGGCAGGTCGACGGGTTCATCTTCGCGGCCATGTACCACCGGGCCCTCCATTTCGGTGACCTCACCCGGGGCGTGCCGACGGTCGGGCTGGACGCCGTGAGCGACGACACCGACGTGCCCTGTTTCGTGCCCGACGACTTCGCCGCGGCGCGCGCCGCGGTGCAGCTGCTCGTCGACGCCGGGCATCGGCGCATCGCGCACCTCAGCGAGCCGACCGGAGACGGTCTGGCCCGGCAGCTGCGCCTCGACGGCTACCGAACGGCGCTGGCCGGCGCCGGGCTCGGCCCCGGCCAGGTCGTCGTGCCGCAATGGGGGCACTTCGGCTCCAAGGCCGCCGAGCTGGCCTCGCTCGAGCTGCTGGACTCACCGGAGCGCCCGACCGCCGTCTTCGCCTTCAACGACATCGCGGCGATCGGCGTCTACCACGCGGCCCGGCGGCTGGGGCTGTCGATCCCGGACGACCTGTCGGTCGTGGGCTTCGACGACTACGAGAACGTCGCCAGCGAGCTCTACCCCACGCTGACGACGATGGCCCTGCCGCACCGCACGATGGGGCACCTCGCCGCGACCGCGCTGCTGACCCGGCTCGGGGTCATCGACGGACCGGCCCCCACCGGCGTCACCCGCGTGGAGTGCCCGCCGGTCATCCGGGAGTCGGTCGCGCCCCCGCGGGATTGAGTCGGGCCCGATTCAGCCCGCGACGTGCGCCCCGTACTGGGTGCGGTAGAGCTGGGCGTAGCGGCCGCCCTCGGCGAGCAGCTCGTCGTGGCGGCCGCGCTCGACGACGCGGCCGTGCTCCATGACGAGGATCTCGTCGGCGCCGCGGATCGTGCTCAGCCGGTGCGCGATGACCAGCGCCGTGCGCCCGGCCAGCGCCTCCGACAGGGCCTCCTGCACCGCCGCCTCCGACCGCGAATCCAGGTGCGCGGTGGCCTCGTCGAGCACGACGACCCGAGGCTGCGCGAGCAGCAGCCGGGCGATCGTCACGCGCTGCCGCTCGCCGCCGGACATCCGGTAGCCGCGCTCGCCGACCACCGTCGCCAGGCCGTCGGGCATGCCGGCGACCATCTCCTCCAGACGCGCGGCCCGCAGCGCGGCCCACAGCTCGTCGTCGGTGGCACCCGGGCGGGCCAGCCGCAGGTTGGCGCCGAGGGTGTCGTGGAACAGGTGCCCGTCCTGGGTGACCATGCCGACCGTGCGCCGCATCGAGGAGGCGGTGAGGTCGCGCACGTCGACCCCGCCCAGGCGCACCGCCCCGGCGTCGACGTCGTACAGCCGCGAGATGAGCTGAGCCGTCGTCGACTTGCCCGCGCCGGACGACCCGACGATCGCCACCATCCGCCCCGCCGGCACCTGGAACGACACGTCGTGCAGCACCTGCGCGCCCGCGCGCGCGTCGAGGGTCGCGACCTCCTCCAGCGACGCCAGCGACACCTTGTCGGCCGCCGGGTAGCCGAAGTCGACGCCGTCGAACTCCACCGATACCGGACCGTCGGGCACCGGCACGGCGTCGGGTTTCTCGGTGATGAGCGGCTCCAGGTCGAGCACCTCGAAGACCCGCTCGAAGCTGACGAACGCGCTCATCACGTCGACGCGGGCGCTGGCCAGCGCGGTCAGCGGCGCGTACAGCTGGGTGAGCAGCAGCGCGAGCGCCACCACGGAGCCGGGCTGCAGGCTGCCCTCGAGCGCGAACCAGCCGCCGAGGCCGTACACCAGCGCCAGCGCCAGCGAGGAGACCAGCGTCAGCGCGGTGACGAAGACCATCTGCAGCATCGCGGTGCGCACCCCGATGTCGCGCACCCGGTCGGCACGCACGGCGAACTCGCGCGACTCGGTCTGCGGCTCGGCGAACAGCTTGACGAGCGTGGCACCCGGCGCCGAGAAGCGTTCGGTCATCTGGGTGCTCATCACCGAGTTGTGGTTGGCGGCCTCGCGCTGCAGGCGCGCCAGGCGCCCGCCCATGCGCCGGGCGGGGACGACGAAGACCGGCAGCAGCACGAGCGCGAGCACCGTGATCTGCCACGACAGCGACAGCATGACCGCGAGGGTGAGGAGCACCGACACGAGGTTGGTGACGACGCCGGACAGCGTGGTGGAGAACGCGCGCTGGGCGCCGATGACGTCGTTGTTGAGGCGGCTGACGAGAGCGCCGGTGCGGGTGCGCGAGAAGAACGCGATCGGCATGAGCTGCACGTGGTCGAAGACGACGCGCCGCAGGTCGTAGATGAGGCCCTCGCCGATGCGGGCCGACAGCCAGCGGGTCAGCAGACCCAGGCCCGCGACGGCGACCGCGATGGCGGCGATGAGCAGGGCCAGCTGCAGCACCTGCCCGTAGGGCGCGCCGGTCGTGATCGCGTCGACGACCCGGCCCGCGAGCAGCGGCGTCAGCACGCCGAGCACGGCCACGCCGAGGCTGGAGAAGAGGAAGCCGACGAGCAGTCGCTTGTGCGGGGCGGCGAACGCCAGGATGCGACGCAGCGTCTCCTTGGTGAAGGGGCGCTTGTCGTTCTGCGCGTGCATCGCGTTGTACATCGCGTTCCACGCGGTGACCTCCATGCTCATGGTGCGCAGCCTAAGCAGCCCGGCGAGCCGGGCCGCCGGCGCCCGATCCGCGCGCCGGCGCCACGCGCCCCCGGTGCCGTGGAAACCCCGAGGTCGCCCGGCCGATGACGCGCGGGGAACAGGCCGTCGGCGCGACCTGCGAGTGCCCTTCTCGTCATCCTCGGGGCCCGCGGCGTCGCGCTACCCACCCGACCCCCCCACGCCCCCAACCCTCAAACCGGGTTATCCACACCCCTGTGGACACCGCTCGGACGATCACCGTGCGCGCCGCCGGAGCGCGGATTTCGCATCGTGCCTGCTCAGGGGATCGGGCCACGACGGCCCGGCGACGCGGTGATAGTCCGAACGGTGGCTGGCCGTTGGCACGGCTCCCCTGGCGCGCCGCAGCCGGGGCCGGGCGCGGGCGTGAGTGAGGCTGGGGTCATGAGGTTTTCGCGTCTCGGTGACGTTGTGTGGGCACCCGCCGCGGGCCTCGCCGTCGCGCTGGGCGCGGGGCGGGCCGGCTACGGCCTGGACCGCACCGACGAGGGCCAGTACCTACAGCTCATCCGGGACCCCAGCGGCGACCCCGCCACCGTGTTCAGCTTCGGGTACTTCCTGCGACCGGTCATGTTTCTGCTCGGCGGCGACGTGCGCGGGCTGCGCCTCGTCGGGTTCGCGATCACCGCCGCCCTGGCCGCCGCGCTGCTCGTCGCGATCGGGCGTCGGGTGGGGGCCGCCGGCTGGGGCCTGGCGGCGTTGGCCGTCGTCGGGGCCGTCGCGAGTCTCGTTGCCTTCGCGTGGTTTCCGATGACGCCGAGCTACAACACGATGGCGCTGTGGGGCGTGCTCGTCGCCGCCTGCGGGCTGACGCGCCTCACCGACGGCCACGGGCCCGAACGCGCCGGCCGCGGGTGCGTGCTCACCGGTCTGGGCGTCGCCCTCGCGGGCCTCGGCAAGCCCACCTCCGGCCTCACCGCGCTGGCCGTCGCCCTCGCCGTGGCGCTCGCGACCTCCCTGACCGACCCGGCCCCGCGCGCGGCCCCCGGCCGGTGGGCCGTCCTCGGGCACCGGCTGACGGCGCTGCTCGGCGGGCTGGCCCTCGGCGGGTTGGCGCTCGTCGTCGTGTCGTGGCGTTCGCCGGCCGACCTGCTGCGCACGGCGCTCGCCGGCCTCGAGAGCGTGCGGCTGCTGCAGGGCCACGAGCAGCTGGTGCGGTGGGACCCCATCGATCCCGCCGCCCCGATCGCCGCCCTCGGCGGCCTCGTCGGACGCACCGCGGGGCCGACGACGCTGCAGGCGCTCTGGCTCATCCCGCTCGCGGCGGCGGGCGTGGCACTGGCCGGCGCCGTCCGCGCTCGGCGCCGGGCCGCCGAGGCCAAGCGAGCCCTGAACCTGCGCACGGCCGTGCTGCTACCCGCGCTCGTCGCACTTCCGTTGTGCTACTCGTTCGGCACAAACGGCAACCTGTGGGCGGCGCCCGGCCGCGCGGCCCCGGTGTGGATCGCCGCGCTGCTGCTGGCTGTCGGGCTCCCCCGGCCGAAGCAGGCCCGCACCATCGGGGCCGCGCTCGCCGCCCTCGTGCTCGTCGCGGGCGTGGGCCTGGCGGCGCGGGACACCTACTACCGCTACCCCGCGCCGGACGGCACCCGCACCGCCGCGGCGATCGACACCGACGGCAACACCCTCGACCTCACCGCCGCCGACGCCGAGGCGATCGCGACCCTCCTGCGCGACGGCGCGAAGGCCTCCGGGCACGACGTGCTCGACACGACCGGCGCTTCGGCCGGCTACATCTACCAGCTGGGCGCGCACCCGGTCGGCAGCTCCTGGCTCATCGGCGGCTACCCCGGCAGCGCCGACGCCGCCCGGCACGCCCTCGGCCTCGAGCCGTGCGAACGGGTGCGCTCGGCGTACGTGCTGTACTCGCCCGACTCCCCGCGGCGCATCGACGCGATCCTCGGCGACCACCGTCTGACCCCCGACGACTACCGCGTGTTGGCCACCGTCAAGCACCAACTCGGCTGGAAGCTGCAGCTGCTCGAGCCCGGACCCAACGTCGCCACGAAGATGCCCTGCCGCCCGGCGCCCATGTGAGCCCGCCGACTTCGCTGGGCGCACCGGTCCGCGACCTACCCTGGGCAGATGCCGTGGCCGTGGGAGGACCTGTCGCTCGTCGACCGGTTCTGGCTGCTCACGGCGGGTGTGCACCCGATCACGCGCCCGACTCCCTCGGTGCGCTTCGGCATGGCGATGGCCGCGATCCGCACGATCGAACGCGCGGGTGAGATCCGCTGGGTGGGCCGCGACGAGCACGCCCGGCTGCTCGCGATCGCCGACTGCCGCTGCCCGCAACCGCTGCGCGGGTGGCACGACGCGCTGCAGGCCGATCAGCCGCGCGATCTCGACGGCGTCGCCGCCCGGTTCGCGCTCGACCCGCTGCTGCGCACCCCCTGGTTCGACGAGGCCGAACACCTCGTCGGCCTCGGCCTGGTCACCGTCGAACGGAGCCGGTTCGGCCCCCTCGGCCGCAACAGCTACACCCTCGCCGACGTGCCCGAACTGCGACGACGTCGCCGCGACCTCATCGAGCTGATCCTCCCGCGAGACGGCTCCGTGCACGACCTGCCCGCCGATGTGCTCGACCTGCTCGTCGTCGCCCGCGCCGCCGACGCCCTGCCCGACCTCCTGCGGTCCCCCGGCCTCTACCCGCGGCCGCGCCTGGCAGACGCCATCGACGTCGTCACCGAAAGCAGCCGCGACCGGCTCCGCCTCGAGGCCGCCGCGGCGTATCGCAACGCGGTCTTCCCAGGCGGCGGCCCGGGGTGAGCGGGTACCCTCCTGCGGGGTCACCCGACCAGCGGACTCATCAGGAGGCAGCAGGTGCCGGTCAACATCCCCCGGGAGCTTCCCGCGCGCGGCGTGCTGGAGGACGAGAACGTCTTCGTCATGTCCCGCGAGCGCGCCGAGCACCAGGACATCCGGCCGCTGCGACTGGCGATCCTCAACCTCATGCCGACGAAGATCGCCACCGAGACGCACCTGCTGCGGCTGCTGGGCAACACCCCGATCCAGATCGAGGTGACGCTGCTGCACATGGGCAGCCACTCCTCGCGCAACACCCCGCCGGAGCACCTGTCCGCGTTCTACTCGACGTTCGACTGCGTCCGCGACCAGCGCTTCGACGGCCTCGTCATCACCGGCGCCCCGGTCGAGCAGCTGCCGTTCGAGGAGGTCGACTACTGGGGCGAGCTCGTCGAACTGCTCGACTGGAGCCGCGAGAACGTCTACTCGACGATGCACGTGTGCTGGGGCGCGCAGGCCGCGCTGTACCGCCACTACGGGGTGCCGAAGTACCAGCTGCCGCACAAGATGTTCGGCGTCTTCGAGCACGACGTGCTCGACCCGACGACGAAGATCCTCTCCGGCTTCGACGAGGTCTTCCCCGCCCCGCACAGCCGGCACACGGAGATCCGCGCCGACGACATCCTCGCCGTGCCCGAGCTCAAGCTGCTGTCGACCTCCCCGGAGGCGGGGGTCTACCTCGTCGGCAGCACCGACGGCCGCCAGTTCTTCGTCACCGGCCACCCCGAGTACGAGCGTGACACCCTCAAGCTCGAATACGACCGCGACGTCGCCCGTGACCTGCCGATCGAGGTGCCGCGCAACTACTTTCCCGGCGACGACCCGACTCGGGCCCCGCGCGTGACGTGGCGCTCGCACGCCTTCCTGCTCTACGCCAACTGGCTCAACCACTCCGTCTACCAGGGCACCCCGTACGATCTGAACGACGTGCCCCCCGTCGACCTGGCGGCCCTGTACATCTGAACGCCGCCCCGCCGAACCGGCTCCGGCAACCGGCTCCGGTCGGCTCCGGCACCCCGGGCCCCGTCGGCCGGATCCCGCGCCCCGTACATGCGCGGCGCCGCGATGGGTACGACAACGACGTCCGCGCACGGCACCCGAGCACCAGAGAGCAGCTCCGACTCCCCGAAGGGACCGCAGGATGGCAGCGACACCCTGGCAGACGCGTTCGCAGACCGACGCCCAGCCGCTCACGCACGAGGACCTCGACCGCATCCACTCCTGGTGGCGCGCGGCCAACTACCTGTCGGTCGGGCAGATCTACCTGCTCGACAACCCGATGCTGCGGGTGCCGCTGCAGCGCGAGCACGTCAAGCCGCGGCTGCTCGGCCACTGGGGCACCACCCCGGGCCTGAATTTCCTGTACGCCCACCTCAATCGGGCGATCGCCGAGCGCGAGCAGTCGACGATCTACATCACCGGCCCCGGCCACGGCGGCCCCGGTCTCGTCGCGAACACCTACCTCGAGGGCACGTACACCGAGCACTACCACCACATCGGCCAGGACGACGCCGGCCTGCAGAAGCTGTTCAAGCAGTTCAGCTTTCCCGGCGGCATCCCCAGCCATGTCGCCCCTGAGACCCCCGGCTCCATCCACGAGGGCGGCGAACTCGGCTACTCGCTGTCGCACGCCTACGGTGCCGCCTTCGACAACCCCGACCTGCTCGTCTTCGCCGTCGTCGGAGACGGTGAGGCCGAGACCGGCCCGCTGGCCACCAGCTGGCACTCCAACAAGTTCGTCAACCCCGCCAGCGACGGCGTCGTACTGCCGGTGCTGCACCTCAACGGCTACAAGATCGCCAACCCCACCGTGCTGGCCCGCGTCGGCGACGACGAACTCGACGCGCTGATGCGCGGATACGGCCACACCCCATACGTGTTCACCGCCGGATTCGACGACGAGGAGCCGGCCGAGTACCACGCCCGGTTCGCCGAGCTGCTCGACGAGGTGCTCGACCACATCGCCCGCATCAAGGCCGACGCCGCCACGCAGGGCGCCGACGACGCGCAGCGGCCGCGGTGGCCGATGATCGTCTTTCGCACCCCCAAGGGCTGGACCGGTCCCAAGGAGATCGACGGCAAGCCGACCGAGAACAGCTGGCGCAGCCACCAGGTGCCGCTGGCCAACGCTCGCGACACCGACGAGCACCTGCGCGACCTGTCGGCCTGGCTGGAGTCGTATCGCCCCCACGAGTTGTTCGACGAGGCCGGCGCGCTGCGCGAGGACATCGCCGCGCTCGCGCCGCCCGGCGACCTGCGGATGGGCGCGAACCCGCACACCAACGGCGGACTGCTCACCGAGGAACTGCGGCTGCCCGACTGGCGCGAGTTCGGCGTCCAGACCGACCGGCCCGGCTCCCAGATCCGCGAGGCCACACGGGTGCTCGGTGACTACCTCACCGAGGTGCTGCGCCTGAACCCCGACAACTTCCGGCTGTTCGGGCCCGACGAGACCGCCTCCAACCGGCTCCAGGCGGTGTACGAGGTGACCGACAAGCAGTGGCTCGCCGACTACGAGCCCAGCGACACCGACGACGCGATCGCGCGCGTCGGCAAGGTCATGGAGATGCTCTCGGAGCACCAGTGCCAGGGCTGGCTCGAGGGCTACCTGCTCACCGGTCGGCACGGCCTCATGAACAGCTACGAGGCGTTCATCCACATCGTCGACTCGATGTTCAACCAGCACGCCAAGTGGCTCAAGGTCACCAACGACATCGAGTGGCGCCGCCCGATCCCGTCGCTGAACTACCTGCTCAGCTCGCACGTGTGGCGCCAGGACCACAACGGCTTCAGCCACCAGGACCCGGGCTTCATCGACCACGTCGTCAACAAGAAGGCCGACATCATCCGGGTCTACCTGCCGCCGGACGCGAACACGCTGCTCAGCACGTGGGATCACATCCTGCGCACCCGGCAGTACGTCAACGTCGTCGTCGCCGGCAAGCAGCCCGGCCCGACGTGGCTCAGCGTCGACGAGGCCACCCGGCACTGCGCCCGCGGCCTGGGGATCTGGGAGTGGGCCGGCACCGAGGTCGAGGGCACCGACCCCGACGTCGTGCTCGGCTGCGCCGGCGACATCCCGACGATCGAGGTGCTCGCCGCCGCCAAGCTGCTGCGCGAGAACCTGCCCGACCTCAAGGTGCGGGTCGTCAACGTCGTCGACCTCATGCGGCTGCAGGAGGAGACCGAACACCCGCACGGCTTGTCGAACCGCGATTTCGACACGATCTTCACGACCGACAAGCCGATCATCTTCGCCTACCACGGCTACCCGTGGCTCATCCACCGCCTCACCTACCGGCGGCACGGGCACGCGAACCTGCACGTGCGCGGCTACAAGGAAGAGGGCACGACGACCACGCCGTTCGACATGGTCATGCTCAACGACCTGGACCGCTACCACCTCGTCATGGACGTCATCGACCGCGTGCCGGGTCTCGGCTCGAAGGCCGCCGGGCTGCACCAACGGATGGCCGACGCCCGGCTCGAGGCGCGCCTGTACGCCCGCGAGCACGGCACCGACACCGACGAGGTGAACGGCTGGGTGTGGTCGGACGCCGGCGACACCGCCACCACCACCGGCGGCCCGCAGGCCGACGACACCGGCGCCGACAACGTGTGAGGCGGGTCGGCGGCGCGTCGGGGGTGGCCTGCGCCCCTGGCGCAACCCACAGGTCCTGAGAAGGTAGGGGCGTGTCCCCTTTGTCTGTCTCCGCGCACACGGCTCCCGACGACTTCCTCGCGACCGCCGAACCCCTGCTGGCCGCCGATCCGGCCCGCACCAGCGTGCTCGCGACCGCGACCGGCCGGATCTCCCGGCTGGGTGCGCCCGAGGACCTGACGCCGACCTGGTGGGTGGTGCACTCCTCGGACGAGATCGCCGGGCTCGGGATGCACACCCGCCGCGGCCGGCCGTACGTCGTCGCCGCCCGCGGCCACGACGCGGTCGCGGTCGGCGCGGCGCTGGCGCAGGCGGTGCCCGACGACCTCGCCGAGGTGGTCACCGGCGTCAACGGGTTCACCGGGTCGGCCCGCGGCTTCGCCGACGTCTGGACCCGCCGCCACGGCGGCACCGTGCGGCAGGGTCGCCAGGACCTGCTCTACGTGCTCGACGGACCGGTCAACGCGCCGCACGAGGTGCCCGGGCGGGCGCGCCCCGCGGGCGACGCCGACGTCGAGTGGGTGCGCGGCTGGGCCCGCGACTTCATCCGCGACATCGGCGACCCGCCCGACCCCACGGCGACGATCGACCAGCCCCTGGCCGACGGCCGCGTGCTCGTCTGGGAGGCCGACGGGGAGCCGACCGCGATGGCCGCGGCGAACCCGCCGTACTACGGGCACGTGCGGATCTCGTGGGCGTGGGTGCCGCCACACCTGCGCGACCACGGGTACGGGGGCGCGGTGACCGCCGCCGTGTGCTCCGAGGCGTACGCCGCCGGCAACACCCCCCTGCTGCACGTCGCGGCCGCGAACCCCGCCGGCAACGCCGTCTACCGCCGCCTCGGGTTCGGTCTGCGCGACGAGCTGAGCCACCTGCACATCGACCGCTGAGCGGGCTGCGTCAGGGCTTGACGCCGATCGCGAGGATCGCCTCGCAGATGAGCCGTTCGCTGCCGTCATAGGCCCCGTCGAAGGCGGCCCTGGCGCGCTGCACCGTCTCCGGCTCCTGGTCGCGCAGCAGGTGCCCGAGTTCACCGATGCCGGCGGCCGGCGCCGCCCACAGCCCGTCGGGCTCGGTGTCGGCGAGCCACGCCACCGTGTGCACCTCGATGTGCCGCAGCCCGGCCATGTCGAGCATGCCCGCCAGGCCGGTGCCGGTCCGGGCGAAATCGAGGTGTTCCGGGAGCCGGTGCCGATGCACCGGTCGGGCCCGCGACTCCGCGGCCACCTGGGCCCAGATGCGGCTGAGCATCGTGTCCGGGGCCCAGATGGTCGTCGCGACGGCGCCGCCGGATCGCGCGACGCGCACGATGTCGGCCAGCGCGGCGCGCGGGTCGCCGGCATGGTCGAGCACGAAGTCGGCGGTGACGATGTCGAAGCTGTCGTCGTCGAGGGGCAGCACCGGGGCCATGCCGTCGACGACGCGCGCGGCCGGCGCCGCGGCCCGGGTCATCGCGCGCATGTCCGGGGCGGGATCGACGCCGGTGACGTCGGCGCCGCGCGCGACGGCCTCCGACACGAGGCGCCCGGTGCCGCAGCCCACGTCGAGCAGCCGGCTGCCGGTCAGCGGCAGGATCGTGGCCACGGTGTCGAGCACGGGGCCCACGACTCCCGCGTACACGTCGGCCAGGCCCCGGGCGTAGGCCGACGCCATGCCGGTCCACTCGTCGGCGCGGCGCGAGGTCGATCTGTCGGAGACCTCTTCGTCGCTGGCGTGCGCCTCGTCCAGCGGGTGTTCGTCGGGGTCGTGGTCGGCGATCATGGCGACATCGTTGCAAACGGAGCGCGCCCCACGGCAACTCGCCACTCGGGGCCTCAGGAGCCGGACATGAGTGAGATCGTCGACCTGTACGACCTGGCGGGCACGGTCGTGGGTCAGGCGCCCCGCAGCCGGGTGCGCGCGCAGAACCTGCGGCACGCCGCCACCGGATTGCTCGTGCGCAACGGGCGGGGCGACATCTTCGTGCACCGCCGCACCGACACCAAGGACGTCTACCCCGGCATGTACGACGTGGCCGCCGGGGGCGTCATCACCGCCGGCGAGGATCCGGACGCCGCCGCGGCGCGCGAGGCCGAGGAGGAGCTCGGCGTGCACGGCGTGCCGCTGCACCGGCTCGGGGTGGCGCACTACGCCGACGCGCACACCGACTACGTGGCGTTTCTCTACGAGACCGTCTACGACGGGCCCATCCGGCTGCAGCCCGAGGAGGTCGCCTGGGGCGCCTGGCTGCCGCCGCGGCAGGTGCTCGCCTGGCTCGACGACCCCGACCGCCCGTTCGTGCCCGACACCAGCGCGCTCCTGCGCGCCCACCTCGAGCGCCTCGCCCGCTGATCACAGCGTGACGAGCGCCGGCGGCACGGCCCGTCCGCGGCGCAGGAAGACCGCGCCGCGCAGCCACCGCCGCAGCGCGCCGGAGCCGTCGAAGACGGCCTCCCACGTGGCGCGCAGCAGGAGCCAGTCGAGAATGACGATCTCGTTGTAGCGGGTGGCGTCCCGGTGCAACTGGTCCCGTTGGCCGTGCCACGCGAAGCTGTCGGCCTCGACCGCGATGCGCAGCTCCTTATCACCGACGTCGACGCGCGCTGCGGTGTCGCCCTCGCCGATCGTCACCTGGGTGCGCGGCGTCAAGCCGGGGATCTGCAGGCAGTGCGCACGCAGGGCCGATTCGAAGGCGTTCTCGGCGCCGGGGTCGGCGAACCTCGCGACGAGGGCCGCCTTACGCGAGCCCGGTCGTTGCAGACCGGCCGTCGCGTCGCGCAGGTCCTCCTTGGTCAGGCCGTCCCGCAGCGCCGCATCGGCCACCGCCAACGCCTCCGGGAAGGGCAGGTCGCAGGCGCAGTCGACCACCGTCGCGAGCGGATCGGTGACGCCGCGCTGCAACTCGCCGGTGGACACCGCGCGCCAGCGCACGTCACAGTCGCCGACCGGCAGCCGCAGCCGGCGCCCGCGTGGCACGACGATCTGGGGTCGCGGCGTGTGCGCGACGCTCCAGCCGTGAGCCAACGCCGCCGACAGATGCGACAGCGCGCCGCTGAGGCGGCGCGCTGCCCGGGCGTCGCTGACGATCTGCGGCACGGCGTACGCGCCGCGGGTGTCGCGCACGAGCACTCCCTCGGTGACGGCGCGCCGCAGCGTCCACTGCGACACGTCGTGCAGCTGCGAACGGGTGGCGACACCGCCCGTCGCGAGCACGCGACGCTCCAGAAAGGCCAGGGCTTCGGTCATGACCCCAGCCTGCCGCGACCGTGGCCCCCTCCGCCGAAGTTATCCACAGGCCTGTGGACACCGCTCGGACTATCACCGCGCGACGCCGGTCGCGGGCCTCGACGCGCTGACCAGGCACGTTATGAAACGGGCCCGTGCCGAACGTGCGCGGTGATAGTCCGAACGGTGGCCGACCGCGGGTCACCGCCGTCGGGCCGCGCTACCAGTCGGGGCGCGCTACCAGTCGGGGCGCAAGGGGTAGCCGCTGACGCCCTCGGCGTCGGGGTGGCTGAAGAGGAACTGGTGCACC